>NZ_JAELUD010000019.1:0-61493 GCF_016429185.1 Aquitalea sp. ASV11 | reverse complement strand
TGCCCAGCGGCGTTTCGAACGGCTCGTAATGCTCCGGGAACGGCCCTTCGGCCATCTTGTCCAGCGCAAACAGGCGTCCCAGCCCTTCAGCCTGCATGATGAAGGGGGCCATGGGGCTGCCTGGCGGTTCGTCTGCCTTGAAGTCCGGCACGTCCACACCCACCCACTTCTCGCCGTTCCACTTGATCAGCGTGCGTTTCTTGTCCCATGGCGTGCCATCGGGTTTGCAGGAGGCGCGGTTGTACAGGATGCGGCGGTTGGCCGGCCACGCCCAGGCCCAGCCCAGGGTATTGCCAAGGCCGGACGGGTCGCTGTTGTCGCGCCGTGCCATCTGGTTGCCGGCCTGGGTCCAGCTGCCTGCAAAAATCCAGCACCCGGACGCGGTGCTGCCATCGGCTTGCAGCAGGGCAAAACCGGGCAACAGCTCACCCTTCTTCGCCAGGAACTGGCCGGGGTTTTTCGGGTCGGGCAGATCAGCCAGCGCCTTGCCGTTCAGCTCCTTGGCCAGCTCTTCCGGCTTGGGCTCGTGCGGGTCGCCATAAGCCCAGGACAGGCTGTTGATGGCATCCGGGAACTTGCCGCCATCCTTGGCATACATGGCTTTGAGCTTGAGGAAGATACCGGCCAGGATTTGCGGGTCGGTCATGGATTCGCCTGGGCCTTCCGCGCCTTTCCAGTGCCATTGCAGCCAGCGGCCGGAATTGACGATGGAGCCGTCTTCCTCGGCAAAACAGGTGGTGGGCAGGCGGAATACTTCGGTCTGGATCCTGGCCGGATCGACATCGTTCTGCTCGCCGTGGTTCTGCCAGAAGGTGGAGGTTTCCGTCACCAGCGGGTCCATGATCACCAGGAACTTCAGTCGCGACAGCGAAGCCACGATCTTGTTCTTGTTGGGGAAGGACGCCACCGGGTTGAAGCCCTGGCAGAAGTAGCCATTCACCTTGCCCTGGTGCATCAGCTCGAAGTACTGCAGCACGTCGTAGCCCTTGTCCCACTTGGGTAGCCAGTCATACCCCCAGTTGTTGTCCGCCGTGGCCTTGTCGCCCCACATTGCCTTCATGAAGGAGATGAAGAACTTGGGGTAGTTCTGCCAGTAGTTCATCTGGCCGTCTGCCAGCGGCTTGCTGGTGTACTTGGCCAGATAACTGTCCAGCGTCGGCTCTTTTTCCGACGGCATGGTCATGTAGCCCGGCAGGCTGGTGGACAGCAGGCCCAGGTCGGTCAGCCCCTGGATATTGGAATGCCCGCGCAGTGCATTGATGCCGCCACCGGCCATACCCATATTGCCCAGCAACAGCTGGATCATCGCCATGGTGCGGATGTTCTGCGCACCAATCGAATGCTGGGTCCAGCCCAGGGCGTACAGGAAAGAGGTGGTCTTGTCCGGTGCGCTGGTTTCTGCCAGATGCTCGCAAATGGCCTGGAAGGCTTCCTTGGGCGTGCCACAGATATTGGCCACCACGTCGGCGGTATAGCGGGACACATGCTGTTTGAGCAGGTTGATCACGCAACGCGGGTCACTCAGCGTGTCGTCGCGTTTGGCCATGCCCTTCTCATCCAGCTGGTAGGCCCAGGTGGATTTGTCGTACTTGCGTTTTTCCGCGTCGTAGCCGCTGAACAGGCCGTCTTCAAACTTGAAGTCCGGGTGTACCAGCAGTGCCGCATTGGTGTAGGCGAGCGTGTATTCCTTGTTGTATTTGCCGGTTTCCAGCAAATAGCGGATCACGCCGGACAACAGGGTAATGTCCGTGCCGGTGCGGATGGGCGCGTAGAAGTCTGCCACCGAGGCAGTACGGGTAAAGCGCGGGTCGATGACCAGCAGCTTGGCCTTGTTGCGGGTCTTGGCCTCAATGGCCCAGCGGAAGCCAACCGGGTGTGCTTCGGCGGCATTGCCACCCATCACCACGATCAGATTGGCGTTCTTGATGTCGACCCAATGGTTTGTCATGGCACCGCGACCAAATGTTGGGGCAAGACTTGCCACCGTTGGTCCGTGTCATACACGCGCCTGATTGTCGACAGCCAGCATGCCCAGGCTGCGAGTGAATTTGTGGGTCAGCCAGCCAGCCTCGTTGCTGGAGGCAGAGGCCGCCAGAAAACCGGTGGACAGCCAGCGGTTTACCGTCACGCCATCGGCGTTCTTTTCGGTGAAGTTGGCATCGCGGTCCTGCTTGATGTGTTTGGCGATGCGCGAGAATGCCTCATCCCAGCTGATGCGCTTCCATTCATTGCTGCCTGCTTCGCGCACTTCCGGGTGCTTCAGGCGGTTGGGGCTGTGGATGAAATCCACCAGGCCAGCGCCTTTGGGGCAGAGCGCACCACGGTTGACCGGATGATCCGGGTCGCCTTCGATATGGAAAATTTCGGACTTGGCGTTCTTGGCGCCATCGCCCAGGCCGTACATGAGAATGCCACAGCCTACCGAGCAGTAAGGACAGGTATTGCGTGTTTCACTGGCGCGCAGCAGCTTGTAGCTGCGCACATCAGCCATTGCCGTTGCCGGCAGCAGCCCCAGGGTTGCAATGGTCGAACCTGTCATACCCCCGGCACACAGTTTGAAAAACTGTCGCCGATTGACCTGCATGAAGGGACTCCTTGTTGAACAAGAAAGAAATGATGGGCTCCGGGATGTCATCCGGCCAGTCCAGCCCCAAGATACTCACGACAATAAGGACTGGCCTGACCCATCAGACGGTTGTAGCCTTAACGCATTATCGTCAGCAAAATGCTTAAGCTCAAATAGCCGATGTCAATTCAACTATTGAAAATCTCAATCAGATGAGCACAGAACCCGATTCGTCGTTTCCGCTGCATCAGCATGTCCAGCGTTGGCAATGGCGGGATGACAAGGCATTGCAGGCGAGTGAGGACGTATTGGCCTGCGAAGTTCCGGCGGCGCTGGTCTACAACGGGCTGGCCCATGTGGTGATGATGGTCAGCCCGCAGCAGCTGGAGCAGTTTGCCCGTGGTTTCACCCTGGCCGAAGGTATTGCCCGCACGGTGGCCGACATTTACGACATCGAAGTGCGTGAAGCGGCCAGCGGGATTGAAATTCATGTCGAGCTGGCCAGCGCCTGCTTTGCCGCACTCAAGGAAAGGCGCCGTCAACTGGCTGGACGCACCGGCTGTGGCCTGTGTGGGGTGGAGCAACTGGCCGAAGTATTCCGCCCTTTGCCCGTACTGCCGTACAGCGTACGCCTGGCTTTGCCGGCCTTGAATCAGGCGCTGGAAAGCCTGCCGGTGCGGCAGGTGTTGTCGCAGGCTACCGGCTGCGCGCATGCGGCGGCCTGGCTGACGCTTGATGGACAGTTATTGCAAGTGTGCGAGGACGTGGGGAGGCACGTGGCGCTGGACAAGCTGATTGGCTGCCGCTCGCTAGGCAACTGGGGCGCTGGTGTGGCGCTGGTGACCAGCCGTGCCAGTTATGAAATGGTGCAGAAATCGGCTGCTGCCGGGATTGAAATCCTGGTGGCGGTGGCAGCCCCCACCGCGCTGGCCGTACAAATGGCCGAGCAATACGGGCTTACCTTGTTGGGTTTTGCCCGCCCAGGCCGGGTGAATGTCTACACCCACCCGCAGCGCCTGTTGACCGAAGCTGTCTGAGCGGCCGCGGCCCATGGGCTGAAGCGCTGCAAGTGATGCTCCGGCTGTATTCATTCCCAATAATCCGGCCGGGCAAGGGACTGCTTTTGTTGCATTGCGCAAAGGCGGATGGGCATTGTCGAACAATGGCCTTGCTTTTGTGGCAAAGATCGGGTCAGAATCGAAGTCCGACATATCAACCTTTCTATATAAGAAGCAAGCATGGCACTCATCGTACAAAAGTACGGCGGTACCTCGATGGGCTCTCCGGAGCGCATCAAGAACGTGGCCCGCCGTGTCGCCAAATGGAAAGCGCAGGGACATGATGTCGTGGTGGTGGTATCTGCCATGAGTGGCGAAACCAACCGACTGATTGCCCTTGCCAAAGAGATCCAGGCTTATCCGGACCCGCGCGAGCTGGACGTGATCATTTCCACCGGCGAGCAAGTCACCATCGGCCTGTTGGCCATGGCGCTGAAGGAAATCGGCGTCGACGCCAAGAGCTACTGTGGCTGGCAGGTTCGTGTCACCACGGACGACTCCCACACCAAAGCCCGTATTCAATC
Organism: Aquitalea sp. ASV11; assembly: GCF_016429185.1. Lineage (NCBI taxonomy): Bacteria > Pseudomonadati > Pseudomonadota > Betaproteobacteria > Neisseriales > Chromobacteriaceae > Aquitalea > Aquitalea sp. ASV11. Next base: position 57,345 of record NZ_JAELUD010000019.1, on the reverse strand, counting down.
CATCGACGAAGCCGCCATGCGGACAGACCTCTCTGCCGGTTCGGTAGTGGTGGTGGCCGGCTTCCAGGGTGTGGATGAAAACGGCAACATCACCACGCTGGGCCGTGGTGGTTCCGATACTTCCGCTGTGGCACTGGCTGCCGCACTCAATGCGGATGAATGTCAGATCTACACCGACGTGGATGGTGTCTACACCACCGATCCGCGCGTGGTGCCGGAAGCCCGCCGTCTGAAGACCATTACCTTCGAGGAAATGCTGGAAATGGCTTCCTTGGGTTCCAAGGTATTGCAGATCCGTTCGGTAGAGTTCGCAGGGAAATACAAGGTACGTCTGCGCGTCCTGTCCAGCTTCGAGGATGAAGGGGAAGGCACGCTGATTACGTTCGAGGAAGATGAAAACATGGAAAAGGCCGTCGTTGCAGGCATCGCATTTGACCGTAATGAAGCACGCATCAATGTAAAAGGCGTGCCGGACAAGCCGGGTATCGCTTACCAGATTCTCGGCCCCATCGCCGATGCCAACATCGAAGTCGACATGATCATCCAGAACGTGGGCGAGAACGGTACCACCGACTTCTCCTTCACCGTACCGCGTGGCGAGTTCCACCGCGCCATGGATATCCTGCGCGAAGTGCAAACCCACATTGGCGCTGCCAAGATTGATGCGGACGAGAAGGTTGCCAAGATCTCCATCGTCGGCGTGGGCATGCGTTCGCACTGTGGTGTGGCTTCCACCATGTTCCGCACCCTGGCAGAAGAGGGCATCAACATCCAGATGATCTCCACTTCCGAAATCAAGGTGTCTGTACTGGTGGATGAGAAATACCTGGAGCTGGGCGTGCGCGTGTTGCACAAGGTATTCGGGCTGGATCAGCCGGCGTAATTTTTTACGCAAATGCTTGACAGGGGGCGCCACCTTGCTTAATATGGCGCTCTCTGAACGGAGAAATGGCCGAGTGGTCGAAGGCACTTCCCTGCTAAGGAAGCATACGGGCTTAAACCTGTATCGAGGGTTCGAATCCCTCTTTCTCCGCCAGAATCTGCACCCGTAGCTCAGTTGGATAGAGTATTTGGCTACGAACCAAAGGGTCGGGCGTTCGAATCGCTCCGGGTGCACCAAAGTCCCTATAGTTTAGCGGTTAGAACACCGCCCTTTCACGGCGGTAGCCGGGGTTCGATTCCCCGTGGGGACGCCAGGATTCAAGATAAAGCCCAGTCGCAAGACTGGGCTTTTTCGTTTTTATCCGGTTTCCTCTTGCAATGCACATCATCCATGATGAGCCCGGCATCGCCACAAGCAGGCCGTCCCCAGCCTGCTTGCCCTATCGTTTTACGGTCTGTCTATTGCCTTGCCATGCAGGCCTGATAGCGCCCATTCACCTTGTCGGCAAACCATTGTGTGGTCAGCTTGCGGCTGATCTTCGGGCTGTGCAGGTCGATCTGCGGCATGCGTTCGCGTGCCAGCGGCTTTCCCGCTTTGCTGTCTGCCAGCGCAAAAACCTTGCGATACAGCTCGGTTTGCGCCAGGGCGCTGTTTTTCTCCTGCTGCAAATCCCTTTCAATGGCGCTCTGGCTCATGTCCAGGCGGCTGCGCAGGCTGAGCAAGGCCTGGTATGTGCTGCCAGTGGCCTGCTTGCCGGTATAACTGAGCAAATCACCATCCAGCGCCAGCTTGCGTCCGGTCAATTGGCTGACCGCTGCCTGCAGCGCCGCATTGCGGCTGCTGTAGCGCCCGGCATTGAAGTCGGCAAAACGGTAGATCATGTCCTGATAAGGTGCCGGGTATTGCAGCAGGATGGCGCTGCCGAAATAAATACCGCCACGGCGGGTGAACACATCATTGCGGATGCTGTTGCCGCTTTGGTAAGGGTAGGGCCAGATTTTGACGTGCGCCTCGGCAAACTCCACGCTCACCTGCATTGGCCCACCGGTGCGAATGGGGTTTTTCATATTCATTGGCAAGCCCAGCTTGCTGGCTTCGGCGGACATGTCCTCGAACAGCAGGTTCATTTCCCGTTCGGTACGCAAATTGTCGATGCGTGCCTTGTAGCTTTTGCCATTGGGCGATGTCTTGAGCAGCGCTGCCTTTACCACCGGCAATGGCACCAGGTATTTGTTGGCGCGTTCGCCAATCTTTTCCCAGACAATGGCTGGCAGATTGGGGACTGTCGGGTCCGCCTGCCAGCTGGATTCTTGCTCGATAACGGCGGCCACCGCACAGAAGTTATCGGCACGATACGGTATTTTCAACGCAGTAAAGGCAGTAACGATATCGTTGTTCCAGCCTTGGCGATCGCTGATGCGTGGTGGCAGCAGGCGGTCCAGCAAGGCCCGGCCTTGCGCTTCATTCAGCACCGGTTGTTTGCTGGTGCTGACCGGTGGCTGAGGAACCGGTACGACCGGAGGCGGTGCAATTGGCGTAGCAGTAGTGGAGTTGCTGGCTGCCGGGGTGTTTGCCGGGGCTGGTGTGGTGCTGATCTGTGGCGGTGCGACGGTAGTACATGCACTCAGGCTGCCCAGCAACAGGTAGAGGGGAAGATGACGGCTCATGCGCTTTGTTGTTCCAGAATCCCAAGCCGTGATCTTGGCGCATTGTGCGGTTTGGGGCAATCCGGGATAAAACGCGCTGGGGCTGCCCATGTGCAGCAGCATTATCTACAATGCATGACTCACGCCAGCGAGCTGGTCAAATCCGGAGATGCCAATGTTATACCTCTATACCCCGCAGGACATGGCGCGTTATCAGCATGCCTTGCAACAGGCCCTGCCACAGCAGGAGGTGAGGTGTTGGCCGGAAGAGGTGGCTGCCGGGCTGGTGAAATATGCGGTGGTGTGGAACCCGCCAGCCGGTTTTTTCAAGGACATGGTAAATCTGCAGGCCGTGTTTGTGCTGGGAGCAGGGGTAGACCGCATCCTGAAGCGTGATGATCTGGACCGGACAGTGCCGATTGTGCGGCTGACCGATGCCGGTATGGCGCAGCAAATGCTGGAGTACGTGTTGTACGGTGTGCTGCATGTACAGCGGCAGATGGGGCAATACCGCCGCCAGCAGGCGCTGCGACAGTGGCAAGCGCTTACTGCGCCATCGGCGGGGCAAACCCGCATCGGTGTGCTTGGCCTGGGCGAGATTGGTGGCTGGGTGGCACAGTCGCTGGCCGCCATGGGCTATGCGGTGGCTGGCTGGAGCCGTGCTGGCCGGCAATTGCCAGGCGTGCAGGACTACATCGGCCAAGCTGCACTACCGGATTTGCTGGCGCGCAGCGATATCCTGGTGAATCTGCTGCCTGCCACACCACAGACTCGTGGCCTGCTCAATGGACGCTTGTTGTCGCACTTGCCGTCCGGTGCGGCAATCATCAATGCCGGTCGGGGCGAGCAGGTGGATGAAGCGGCCTTGCTGGGCCTGCTCGATAGCGGGCATCTGCGCTTTGCCATGCTGGATGTGTTCGAGGTGGAGCCACTGGAAAGCGTGCATCCCTTGTGGAGTCACCCCTCGGTGCTGTTGACCCCGCACATTGCTGCCATGACCCTGGTGGAGCCTGCGGTGGAGCAGATTGCCGCCAATGTGCAGGCCATCAGTCAGGGGCTGTTGCCGCAAGGCCTGGTGGAGCGCGAGCGGGGCTATTGAGCGGGGAGCGCGCTCAGCGGGTCGATGGCCTGCCCCTGACGGCGCAACTCGAAATGCAGCATGTCGCGATTGCTGCCGGTATGGCCCACGGTGGCAATCTGCTGGCCAGCCTGTACGGTTTGGCCTTCCTTCACCAGCAAGGTCTGGTTGTGGGCATAGGCGGTCAGGTAGTCATTGCCGTGCTTGATGATGAGCAGATTACCGTAAGCACGGATGCCCTTGCCGGCATAGGCCACCGTACCGCTGGCTGCCGCCCGTACCGGGTCGCCCGCCTTGCCGGCAATATCGATACCCTTGTTGCTGTTGCCGTTGAACTTGCCAAGCAAGGCACCACGAATGGGCCATTGCAGGCTGATGCCAGGTGCAGCCGGGCGAGTGGCAGGGGGTGGTGTGGTTTTGACCGTGGCAGCAGGAGTAGTCGTCTTGGCCGGAGCGGTGCTTGCCGGGCTGACGCGCAACAACTGTCCGGCCGTGATGCTGGACGGGTCTGCCAGTTTGTTCCACGCCACCAGTGCGTTCACGCTTTGATGATGATTGAGCGCAATGCGGTACAAGGTATCCCCGGGGCGTACCCGGTAATACCCTGCCGGGGCGGGCGAGGTGTCGGGCAGGGTGCTGCAGGCTGCCAGCAGCAGGAAGGACAGGCAAACGAGGTAGCGCATGCCTGGCATTTTAACATTTCCCTGACTGCCTGCATGAGGCAGGCTGGCGCAGCGGGCAGTGGTCTTCTAAGCTGAAAGCCCGGGTGTGGTTCTGCAAGGAGTGTCGCATGGCTGATCAACCGTTTTCACCGCAGAGTTTTCCCTATGCAGTTGAAGTGGAGGCCGGCAAGCATTATTGGTGGTGCGCTTGCGGGCAGAGTGAAAAGCAGCCGTTTTGTGATGGCAGTCATGCCGGCTCCTGTTTCAGTCCGGTCGAGTATGTGGCGGACAAGAGCGGCCTGGTGTACTTCTGTGGCTGCAAGCTGAGCGAAGGTCAGCCCTTGTGCGATGGTTCGCACAGCCAGTTGTCCTGAAGCGTTGATGCCGTAAAGAAAAACCCCGCCAAGGCGGGGTTTTTTTGTGACGGACCGATCAGCGGGTGATCGGCTTGTAGCGGATACGCTTGGGCTTGGCACCTTCTTCGCCCAGACGTTTTTTCTTGTCGGCTTCGTATTCCTGATAGTTGCCGTCGAAGAAGGTCCACTGCGATTCGCCTTCCGCCGCCAGGATGTGGGTGGCGATACGGTCGAGGAACCAGCGGTCGTGGGAGATCACGAACACGGTGCCGGCGAATTCCAGCAGTGCATCTTCCAGCGCACGCAGGGTTTCCACGTCAAGGTCGTTGGACGGTTCGTCCAGCAGCAATACGTTGCCGCCCTTGAGCAGGGTCTTGGCAAGATGCAGACGGCCACGCTCACCACCGGACAGCATGCCTACCTTCTTCTGCTGGTCGGCACCCTTGAAGTTGAAGCGACCCAGATAGGCGCGGCTGGACATTTCAAAGCGGCCCACGGTCAGCAGATCGGCACCGCCGGATACGTCGTCAAATACGGTCTTGTCGTCTTCCAGGCCTTCGCGGCTCTGTTCGACAAAGGCCATTTGCACGGTCTGGCCGATTTTCACCGTACCGCTGTCCGGCTGTTCCTTGCCGGCAATCATCTTGAACAGGGTGGATTTACCGGCACCGTTGGGGCCGATGATGCCGACGATGGCACCAGCCGGTGCCTTGAACGACAGGTTGTCGATCAGCAGGCGGTCGCCAAAGCCTTTGGACACCCCGTCGAATTCGATGACTTCATTCCCCAGACGCTCGGCCACCGGGATGAAGATTTCCTGGGTTTCGTTACGCTTCTGGGTTTCGTAGCTGGACAGTTCTTCAAAGCGGGCGATACGCGCCTTGGACTTGGCCTGACGACCCTTGGGGTTCTGGCGTACCCATTCCAGTTCCTGCTTCATCGCCTTCATGCGGGCGCCTTCGCTCTTGGCTTCTTTCTCCAGGCGTTCTTCCTTCTGCTCCAGCCAGCTGGAATAGTTGCCTTTCCACGGAATGCCTTCGCCACGGTCCAGTTCCAGAATCCATTCGGCGGCGTTGTCGAGGAAGTAGCGGTCGTGGGTAACGGCCACCACGGTGCCGGGGAAGCGCACCAGGAATTGTTCCAGCCACTCTACCGATTCGGCGTCCAGGTGGTTGGTGGGTTCGTCCAGCAACAGCATGTCCGGCTTGGACAGCAGCAGCTTGCACAAGGCGACGCGGCGTTTTTCACCACCGGACAGCGGGCCGATCTTGGCGTCCCACGGCGGCAGGCGCAGCGCGTCGGCAGCCAGTTCCAGTTGCAGTTGTACATTGTCGCCGGCACCGGCAGAGATGATGGCTTCCAGCTTGGCCTGTTCTTCGGCCAGGGCGTCGAAGTCGGCATCCGGGTCGGCATAGGCGGCATACACTTCTTCCAGTCGCTTTTGCGCACCCATCACGTCGCCCATGCCGCTTTCCACTTCTTCGCGCACGGTCTTCTCCGGGTCCAGCTGCGGCTCCTGCGGCAGATAGCCGATTTTCACGCCAGGCAGATGCTGTACTTCGCCGTCGTATTCCTTGTCCACATTGGCCATGACGCGCAGCACGGTGGATTTGCCGGAACCGTTCAGGCCCAGCAGGCCGATCTTGGCACCGGGGAAGAAGGACAGGGAGATGTCCTTGATGATCTGGCGCTTGGGCGGCACCACTTTGCTCACGCGGAGCATGGACATTACGTATTGAGCCATGAGGGACCCTGCTGAAGATAATCGTTAAGCGGTAGATTCTACCAAAAGCGGGCCGGCTGCGCTGTGCTGCCAGTGACTGCCCTTACCAGAACCAGGCGAACAGGGCAGTGGCCAGCATGGCAAAGGCGCAGCCAATCTTGGCTACCGTGCCGATCAGGAAACCGGCCAGTGTGCCCAGGCCCACACGCCCGGCCTGCCAGGCATCACGCCGGGCCACTAACTCGCCAATGGCGGCGCCCAGCAGTGGCCCCAGAATGACACCGAGCAGTCCCAGCGGCAGGCCGACAATGCTGCCGATAAAAGCTCCCCACAATGCCTGCTTGCTGGCACCAGTCAGTTTGGCCCCGAGCAAGCCGGCGACAAAGTCGATCAGCAAGCCCAATACAGTCAGCAGTGCCATGATGAGCAGGGCGCTGCTGCCCAGATGGGCGAAATGATCGGCCCAGGCCAGCAGCAGAAAGCCACCCAGCATCAGCGGCAGGCCGGGCAGGGCGGGAAACAGGGTGCCGGCCATGCCCAGTACGATTAGCAGGACAGCAAGCAGGGTAAACAGGATTTCCACAGACATTCCTTGATAAGGTGGCTGCCATAAGAAAACGGCCAGTGGGTGGAAGTTCCACCGACCGGCCGCGGGCATGCAGACAAGAAACACCTGTCAGCGCGCGTATTCTTCCAGCAGCAGGTTCTGGGCGCAGCGTTCCTTGCCGCGGCTTGGGCGACGTTTGTAGCTGCCGTCTGCCTGCATGTCCCAGGCGTTGACGTTGTCTTCCAGATACAGGCGCAGTGCTTCCTTGATCACCCGGCGTTTGACCTTGGGGTCCAGAATCGGCACGCAGGTTTCTATGCGGCGGAACAGGTTGCGACCCATCCAGTCGGCACTGGCGATGTACAGGTTTTCCTGCTTGTCGTTGTAGAAGTAGTAGACACGCGGATGTTCCAGGAAGCGGCCTACCACCGAACGCACGGTGATGTTGTCCGACAGCCCCGGTACACCGGGGCGCAGCGCGCAGACGCCACGCACGATCAGCTGGATCTTCACCCCGGCCTGGCTGGCGCGGTACAGGGCATGAATCACCTGTGGTTCCAGCAGCGCGTTCATCTTGGCGATGATCTGTGCCGGACGGCCTTGCTGCGCGTGCTCGATTTCACGTTCGATCGAGTCGATCAGCAGGCTGTGCAGGGTGAACGGACTCTGGTGCAGCTGCTTGAGCTGGCTGGCGCGGCCCAGACCGGTGAGCTGCACGAAGATGTCATTCACATCGCTGGCGATTTCTTCGTTGCAGGTGAGCAGGCCAAGGTCGGTATAGAAACGGGCGGTGCGCGGGTGATAGTTGCCGGTGCCCAGATGCACGTAGCGGCGCAGGCGCTTGTCCTCGCGACGGATCACCATCAGCATCTTGGCGTGCACCTTGTAGCCGAACACGCCATACACCACGTGCGCACCAGCATCTTCCAGATGGCTGGCCCAGCTGATGTTGGCTTCTTCGTCAAAGCGCGCCATCAGTTCCAGCACCACTGTCACCTGCTTGCCGGCGCGGGCGGCAGCAATCAGCGATTCCATCAGCACCGAGTCGGTACCGGTGCGGTATACCGTCATCTTGATGGCGACCACCTGCGGGTCGGTCGCGGCCAGGTTCAGCATGTCAATCACAGGCTGGAAGCTCTGGAAGGGGTGGTGCAGCAGGATGTCACCCTTGCGGATGGCGTCGAACAGCGGCACTTTCTTGCTCAGCTGGTCTGGCAGCGAGGGCACGAAGGGCGGGAATTTCAGGTCCGGCCGGTCAACCAGGTCCGGCACCTGCATCAGGCGTACCAGGTTCACCGGGCCGTTGACGCGGTATACGTCCGGCTTCTTCAGATTGAACTGGGTCAGCAGGAATTCTTCCATGTGCGGTGGGCAGGTGTCGGCAATTTCCAGCCGCACCGCATCACCAAACTGGCGCTGACTCAATTCACCCTGCAAGGCCGTACGCAGGTTTTTCAGGTCTTCGTCTTCCACCGTCAGTTCGCTGTCGCGGGTGACGCGGAACTGGTAACAGCCCTTGACCGTCATGCCCAGGAACAGCTCGTGCACATGCGAGTGCAGGATGGAGGACAGGAAAACAAAGGTATGCGGGTGGCCGCTGCACACTTCCGGCGGCACCTTGATCACGCGTGGCAGAATGCGTGGGGCCTGCACGATGGCGATGTCCGACTGACGGCCAAAGGCATCGCGACCTTCCAGTTCCACGGCAAAGTTGAGCGACTTGTTCAGCACCTTGGGGAAGGGGTGGGACGGGTCCAGCCCGATCGGGGTGAGGATGGGCATCAGCTCGTTGCTGAAGAAGTCGTGCACCCATTCTTGTTGCTGTTCGGTCCATTCGTTACGGCGCAGGAAGATGATGTCTTCTTCACGCAGCGCCGGGAACAGTACATCACTCATCACCGCATATTGCTGGCGTACCAGTTCGTGTGAGGCGGACGAAATCCGCGCCATGATCTGCGCCGGTGTCGACCCATCTGCCAGAATACGCCCCGGGGTGAGCTGGGCGGTATCTTTCAGCCAGGCCATGCGCACTTCGAAGAATTCGTCCAGATTGGAGGAGACGATGCACAGGTATTTCAGGCGTTCGAGCAGCGGCAGGCTTGGGTCTTCTGCTTGGGCCAGTACCCTGCGGTTGAATTCGATCAGGCCCAGTTCACGGTTAAGCAGCAACTCGTGGCTTTGTGACATACGGTTTCGCGCCAATGGTGATGAGGTGTGGAGACAAAAAAGCCCTCGCGCAGGAGGGCTTGAAACAATTACTGCTGCGGTGGCGTGTAGCCAGCCGGTGCATCGGCACCCTGACCGAAGAAGTAGGCATCCAGCTGTGCAGCCAGATACTGGCGCGCACGGGCATCCGCCAGGCTCAGACGGTTTTCGTTGATCAGCATGGTCTGATAACGCAGCCAGCCTTGCCAGGCTTCCTTGGAGACATTTTCATACACACGCTTGCCAAGCTCGCCCGGCAGGGGCGGAAAGTCCAGACCTTCAGCCTCGCGGCCCAGCTTGATGCAATTGACGTTTCTGGCCATTGCTAATCCTTGCAAAATTGAACTGAATATACTGCATTATTGTGTCACAACCATGACACCCTTCCAACCATGCCGCCGCCGGGGTGGTATGCCGGCTTACAATTCCTTGACGAAGATCTTGGAACGGCGCTGGTTGTTGTAAAAGGCCTGACGCGCCAGTGGCAGCTGGCCACGGCCTGCTTCGGCAAAACCGCGTTCAACAAACCAGTGGGCTGTCTGGGTGGTCAGTACGAACAGGGCTTTCAGGCCGCGGGTACGTGCCTGGTATTCCACGTGTTTGAGCAGGGTTTCGCCAAAGCGGCCTTCCCTGCGTTCTGGTGCCACAGCCAGGCAGGCCAGTTCGGCCATGCCGGCTTCGGGAAACACATGCATGGCCACGCAGCCGTAGATTTTGCCGTCATGTTCCAGCACCGAGTATTGGGAAATTTCCATTTCCAGATGCTCGCGGCTGCGCTTGACCAGGATGCCCTGCTCTTCCAGCGGGCGGATCAGGTTCAGGATGGGGCCGATGTCGTCCACACTGGCATTGCGCACCTTCACCAGACTGTCGCGGGCAATCATGGTGCCGGTGCCACCATTGGTGAACAGTTCGGCCAGTAGCGAACCATCTTCGTGATGGCTGACCAGATGGGCACGCGGGATGCCATCGCGGGTGGCCTTGATGGCATAGGGCAGGTAGGCGGTGACGTCGCGTTGCAGATGGCCTGCCTGCAACAGGTCTTCCGCCTGCTGCGCGGTGAGCGAGCTGACATGCTGGCCCAGCTCATTGGTGACACCACGTCCTTCAATCACGAAGATCAGCTTTTCGGCTTTGAGGGCCGATGCCAGCTGGGCGGCCATTTCTTCCATGGTGAGGTTGAAGGCTTCGCCGGTCACCGAGTAGCCTACCGGCGAGAGTAACACCAATTCACCAGCAGCCAGCCGGGTATTGATGGCTTCCACGTCGATGCGTCTTACCTGGCCTGTGTATTGCATGTCCACGCCGTCCAGCACGCCTAGCGGCTGGGCAGTGATGAAATTGCCGCCGGCCACGCGCAGGTGGGCACCGAACATGGGCGAATTGGGCATGCCCATCGACAGCTGAGCCTCAATGCCGTAGCGGGTTGCCCCGCTGGCTTGCTTGACGATTTCCATGGTGCTGGCATCGGTCACTCGTCGGTCGCGGTGAAACAGCCGGTTCAGGCCGAAGCGCTTGAGCAAGGCTTCGATCTGGGGTCGGATGCCATGTACCAGCACCACGCGCACGCCCAGGCTCACCAACAGGTTGATATCCTGCGACAGATTGTGAAAACCGCCTTCCATCACGGCTTCGCCACTGACTGCCAGCACGAAGGTTTTCCCGCGGAAGGTGTTGATGTAGGGGGCGGCTTCACGGAAGGAGAGGACAAATTCCCGGTTCAGCATTGTTGGATTGGCTCCCGCCAGATAAATTACGTCAGAAACGACAAGCCTAGCAGGAATAGAAAGGGATGGGCAGCGCTTTCGCCGCTTGTTGCGGGGTGGCCGGAAATGAAAACAGCCACCCCATCAACTGACAGGGTGGCTGCAAGAACAAGGATCAATTACCTTGTTTGATCAGGATTTGCTGTACTTTCAGGATGTTCAGGCCCTGGGACAGCTGGTAGTCCTTTTGTGGGTTTGGCTCACGCGGATTATCCGGGCTGGCGTTTTTGTCATCCTGCGGCTTGGGCGCTTCCTGTTTGATCACAGGAGGCGTCGCCGGCTTGGCTGGCTTGGCCGATTTGGACGGGGTTTCTTCGCCATTCGGATTGGCCAGATGGTTTTCCAGATCGGCCTCGCGTACGCGTAGCGCCTGGTCTGCCGCGGTGACGGTAGCGTCTTCCACCACCACATCCGGCACGATGCCCTTGGCCTGGATGGAGCGGCCGCTAGGGGTGAAGTAGCGGGCGGTGGTCAGCTTGATGCCACCGGCGCTGCCCAGCGGCAGGATGGATTGCACCGAGCCCTTGCCAAAGGTCTGGGTACCCACCAGTACCGCACGCTTGTGGTCTTGCAGGGCACCGGCAACAATCTCGGATGCCGAGGCCGAGCCACCATTCACCAATACCACCAGTGGCACCTTGTGGGTTTCCTGCGGCAGTACCGACAGCGGGTCCGGCATGCCGGGGCGGCCATAGTTCTGTGCGGAAGCCGTCAGTTTCATCTTGGCGTCAGCAGTACGGCCTTCGGTATACACCACCAGCGCATCCTTGGGCAGGAAGGCGGCGGATACGCCGACGGCGCTGGTCAGCAAGCCACCCGGGTCGTCACGCAGGTCCAGCACCAGGCCCTTGAGCGGCTGCTTGTTCTGCTTGGTCATGCTGGCAATGGCTTCGGCCAGGTTTTCCGTGGTGTGCTCCTGGAACTGGGTGATGCGCACATAGCCATAACCCGGTTCCAGCAATTTGGATTTCACGCTCTTGGTCTTGATGATGGCGCGGGTGATGGCAAATACCAGCGGTTTGGTTTCGTTCTTGCGGGCAATGGTGAGCGTGACCTTGCTGCCCGGCTTGCCGCGCATGCGCTTGACCGCGTCATTCAACGACAGGCCACGTACCGGCGTGTCGTCAATCTTGATGATGAGGTCACCGCTCTTGATGCCGGCCTTCTGTGCCGGGGTATCTTCAATTGGCGACACCACCTTCACCAGGCCGTCTTCGGCGCCGATCTCGATGCCCAGGCCGCCAAATTCACCCTGGGTACCTTCGCGCAGTTCCTTGAAGGCTTCCGCATCCATGTAGTCGGAGTGGGGGTCCAGTCCGCTGAGCATGCCCTTGATGGCTTCGGTAATCAGCTTCTTGTCATCGACCGGGTCGACATAATCCTGCTTGATACGGCCAAACACTTCGGCAAAGGTACGCAATTCATTCAGTGGGAGCGTGGTGGGCTCCTTGCCGGCAAAAGCCTGCACGCTGAGGGTGAGGGCGCCGCCTGCCAGTGCGCCGGCAGCAAGCCAGGCAATTTTTTTCATGCGATGACTAGTCATATTGTGTGTTGGTCTCCGATACCGCGGGGCTTAACGTACCCAGGTTTGCGGGTTGAGAGGTTGTCCCATATGCCGGATTTCAAAGTACAGGCCGGATTCGCCGCTGTCCAGTGCGCCAGTGTTGCCGAGTGTTTCGCCGGCCTTGACCGTGCTGCCCACACTCTTGCCGATGGCAGAGAGGCCGGTGTACACCGTCAGGTAATTGCCACCGTGATCCACAATCACGGCGTTACCGAATCCGCGTAGCGCATCAGCATACACTACGTTGCCATCGGCGACTGCATGAACCGGCTGGCCCGGTGCCGTCTTGATGAATACACCTTTCCACGATGTACCTTCACTGCGCGCGCTGCCAAAGCGGCCTGCAAGCTGGCCGGACACCGGCATCTTCATGCGGCCTTGCAGGCTGGCAAAGGCTTTGCCGGATGCACTGCCGTCGGCCACTTCCGCCACCGGTTTTTCAACCGGCACCGGCACCGATTTTTTGGCCACTTCCGGTACCGGCTTGCCTTGTTTGCGGGCGTTTTCGGCCAGTTTGCGGCGACGCTCGTTTTCCTTTTTCGCTGCCAGCGCAGCAGCCTGACGGGCCTTGCGTTCTTCTGCCGCCTTGCGAATGGCTTCCTGGCGGCGGCGTTCGATTTCCTGATTGATCTGGGCAATCAGGTTGGTCAGCCGTTTTTCGTCTTCCTGCAGCTTGCCCAGTCGGCTTTGTCCGGCCTGGATTTCGCCGGATATCTTGTTCAATTGGGCAAGCTTGTTGGTCTTGCTGTTGAGCAGGGCGTTCTTTTCCCGGCTTTTGTGGTTGGACAGCGCATCCAGCCGCGCCAATTCCTGTTCCAGCTGATAGGTCAGCGCTTCCAGCTCATGCTGATGGCTGATCAGCTGCGTCACCATTTGCTGCTGCGCCTTGGCGATGTGCTGGTAATACACCATGTCGCGCGAGGTCTGATTCGGGTCGTCGGCATTGAGCATCAGTTTCATCGCGTCGTGATCGCCGCTCTTGTACTGTCTTGCCAGCATTTGCGCCACGCGCTGGCGTGTTTCTGCCAGTTTGTGGGCGGTGGTTTGGACTTGCTGACGCAAGTCGGCCAGTTGCTGTGCCGAGTTGTTCTGCTTGTTTTCCAGCTTGGCAATCACCTGGTTGGTTTGGGCGATGGCCTGTTCCGACTCCTGAATGGCGGACTTGGCTTCCTGCTGCACAGCCTGCTTCTGCGCCAGGTCTTTTTTCAGGTTATCGATTTCCTTGCGGACCGATTGCAGGTTCTGTTGTTGTGGCGCAGTGGATAGGGGGAGAGAGGCAGAGGAGGGGGCGGCCTGGGCCGCGCCAGCCAGCAGGGCTAGCAGCAATATCGGTTTCATTCCATTTTCGCTTCGGATTACACCTGTTGCCAGCATGATAACAGGGCGGCGCAGACAAGGCAGCCGCATTGCCGGCCTGCATGGCAGGCCGGCCTGTGGTCTTACTCGAAGTCGATCAGCGAGCGGCCAGTCATTTCTGCAGGCTGCGGCAAGCCCATCATGGCCAGCAGCGACGGTGCGATGTCGCGCAGCGCGCCGCCTTCCTTGATGTGTGCCTTGCGACCGACATACAGGAAGGGCACCTTGTCGAGTGTGTGCTGGGTATGCGGCTGATGGTGTGCGGCATCGTACATCTGCTCGCAATTACCGTGATCCGCCGTGATCAATACTTCGCCACCAGCGGCCTGCATGGCTTCCACGCAACGCTTGACGCAAGCGTCCAGCGTTTCCACTGCCTTGACCGCAGCATCAAACTTGCCGGTATGGCCCACCATGTCGCCATTTGCATAGTTGCAAATGATGGCCTGGTACTTGCCGGAGGCAATGGCTTCGACGATATGGTCGGTAACTTGCGGGGCATTCATTTCCGGCTGCAAGTCGTAGGTGGCCACCTTGGGGGAGGGCACCAGGATGCGGTCTTCGCCGGGGTAAACCTGCTCTTCGCCGCCATTGAAGAAGTAGGTGACGTGCGGATACTTTTCGGTTTCTGCAATGCGCAGCTGCTTCAGGCCCAGGCTGGCGAGGTATTCGCCAAAACCATTGCTGATTTTCTGCGGGGCATAGGCCACCGGGTTGCTGTAGGCCTCGCCATACGACGTGAGCGTGACGAACTGCCCCAGTTTAGGCTGACGCGCACTGAAGCCACTGAAGGCAGGGTCGGTGAGGGCTGTGGTGAGCTGGCGCGCACGGTCGGCGCGGAAGTTCATGAAGATGGCAACATCACCATCCTGCATCTTGACCGGGGCGCCAATACTGGTTGCCGCAACGAATTCGTCGTTTTCATCACGGGTATAGGCCGCAGCCAGCGCTTGCAGGCCGCTGTCCGCATGGTGGAGGCCTTCGCCTTCCACCAGCAGGCGGTAAGCCGGCTCCACGCGTTCCCAGCGCTTGTCGCGGTCCATGGCCCAGTAGCGGCCGGTGACGGAAACCAGACGGGCTGCAGGGCAGCCGGCCAGCACTTCATCCAGACGCTTGAGATAGGTTTCGGCACTGCGCGGTGGGGTGTCACGGCCATCCAGGAAAGCATGCACGTAAATATGCGGCACGCCGGCAGCCTGGGCGGCACGGATCAGCGCGAAAATGTGATTTTCATGGCTATGGACGCCGCCATCGGACAACAGCCCCATGACATGCAGTGCCGAGTCTTTGGCTTGCTGGATGGCCTGCTGCAATACCGGGTTCTGGTCGAAGCGGTTTTCTTCGATATCGCAGTCGATGCGGCTGATGTCCTGTTGGACAATCCGACCTGCGCCGATATTCAGGTGCCCCACTTCAGAGTTGCCGAACTGCCCATTGGGCAGGCCGACGAAGCCTTCGGAGGCATCAATCACGCCGTAGGGATACTGCTGTTTCAGGGCGTCCCAGGTGGGGGTGTTTGCATGCAGGATGGCATTGTCGTCACCTTCCAGCCGGTGTCCGAAGCCGTCGAGAATAAGGAGTAAAACGGGTGTGATAGCTGTCATGATGTCCACAATCAGAATATTAGAAATTCTTGATGGTATTGATTTTTTTAGTTAGTATTGTACCGTAGTCAAACCAATATAAATACGCATTGCAAACTACTTAGGAGCAGAGCTTGCTGTTCAACGATGACCAGATCGAACAGTCCTCGCGGGCGATGAAGGCAATGTCTCATCCCTTGCGGTTGAAGATCATTTCGGTACTGGGCGACCAGGAAGTCAGCGTGCAGGATATTGTGGAGCAGGTGGGAACCTCGCAGAGCAACATTTCCCAGCATCTGGCCATCATGCGCGACAAGGGGGTTCTCCGGACACGAAAAGATGCCAATCGGGTTTATTACCGGGTTGGAGATATCCGGACGCTGGAAGTACTGAAAATGATGCGAGAAGTATTTTGTGGCTTTGTCGACTGATCTTTCAGCCTGGCATCGTCAATGCAAAAAGGCCGCTCAGCGGCCTTTTTTGCGTCTGACGTACAGGGTTTTGTGCACCGTCGCCACCACGTCGCCAGCACTGTCCCGGATATCGACTTTCAGTTGCGGCAGGTGTTTTTCCCCAGTCGCTGTATGGCGTCGGATATCTGCGATCTGCTGATGGTCCAGATTGAAACGGGCGTGCACCACCCCTTTGCCCGGTTTGTGATATTCGATGCTGCCCGCCTTGTCCCACACCACGTAGTCCGGCCCCAGCGACTGCATCAGCATCAGCATGAAAAACGGGTCGGTCATGGCATACAGGCTGCCACCGAAATGAACGCCAACGTAATTGCGGTTGGTCAGTCCGAGTCGCAGGCGTACATCCACCTGCTGCCAGTCTGGCGCAATATGCCCCACCTTGATGCCGGCACCCAGAAAAGGTGGCCACAGGTTGATCAGTGTCTTGAGCAGGCGTGGTGAAAGTTTCATGACTTAAATTCAAACGGTTGTTTGATATTCATCCTCAATACATTTCACCCCGCTGTCAAGCGCCCTTGCTTTTCAGAAGGGCAACTCCGGTTGCGCGCCAGTGGGGTGATCGACCAGCGCTTCGGTGACGCCATCGGCCAGGCGCAACAACACGCGCTCGCGGTTCAGCAATTCTTGTGGTGACTTCACGGCATGACCATCCTGCTTTTGCACGATGGCATAACCACGGTTGAGTACTGCCTGCGGATTCATGGCTTCCAGCGTGGCTGCCTGCTGTTGCAGCATCTGTTTGCGGCGGCTGATGAGCAGTTGCATGCCGCGTTGCAAGCTTCCCTGCAACTGGTTCAGCTGATGTTGCTGGCGTAGTAGTTGGGGCTGATGCCGCTGCAGGCGGCTGTTTGCCAGTTGCAAGCCAAAGCGTCGACGGTCAAATACGCCATCCAGGCTACGACGTAAACGCGCGGATGCCTGCTGCAGGCTTTGCACTTGCCGTCGCAGTATTTCTCCTGGGTGACTCAGCCGGCGGGACAGGTAATCCAGTTGCTGTGATTTATCCACCAGCAGCCTTCCCAGAGCCCGCTCCAGCCCGCGTTTGGCTTGCTCCAGTTGCAGGCGCAGTTGCTCCTGGCTGGGGGAAACCAGTTCTGCTGCCGCAGTCGGCGTAGGGGCGCGGCGGTCAGCAACAAAATCGCAGATGGTGAAGTCGGTTTCGTGGCCGACACCGCTGACCACCGGAATCCGGCAGGCGGCGATGGCGCGCGCAACAATCTCTTCGTTGAACGACCACAAGTCTTCAATGCTGCCGCCGCCGCGACAGACAATCAGCACTTCAACTTCCTGCCGGGCAGAGGCTTGCTCGATAGCGGCTGCTATCTGGCGTGCAGCGCTTTCCCCTTGCACCTGAGCGGGGTAAAGAATGACCGGGATGTCTGGCATGCGCCGGGCCAGGGTGGTGACCACGTCGCGCAGGGCTGCTGCTGCGGGTGAGGTGACAATGCCGATGGCGGCCGGGTGTGCTGGCAGCGGACGTTTGCGTGCAGCATCAAACAAACCTTCAGCACTCAAGCGGCTTTTCAGTTTTTCGAAAGCCTCGTACAGGCGGCCAAGACCCGCAGAGCGCATGGTGTCGACATTGATCTGGTAGTCACCGCGGGCCTCGTACAGGGTGACCAGCCCCTTGAGCTCTACTTGCATGCCTTCTGCCAGACGAAACGGCAGCAAGGACAGTTTGTGGCGGAACATCACGCAGCGTATTTGTGCGCCGCCATCCTTGAGGGAGAAATAGGCATGACCAGACGCAGCCAGGGTCAGGTTGGAAATTTCTCCGCCAATCCACAACGGTGGCAGGCCGGATTCCAGCAAGTCACGCACCATGCGATTAAGGGAAGAGACGCTGATGACGTCATTGGCCGTGCTATTGAAATTCATGGTTGTCAAGTCATCCACAACAAAAATACCGGTTTTTGTCGTCTGTAAATTGTCGGACAAAGAAGGATGTGGTGTTAAGTGATTGAAAATAAATCACTGCAAAATCAATATGTTATATTGTTTGTGCAAATTGCGGTCAGTTGCCGGAAATGGGCCTGCCGTGCGGTTTTGCCCTATCTGTTCACATGCTTATCAACAAAGTTATCCACAGGATCTGTGGATGCAGGCAAATTTCCCTTACAAAATCAAAGCTTAGGGAATTTTCTTGTATTTGTTTCGTAATTTCCTGTTTTTCTGCGCTGCATGACAGCCGCCATGGTTGCCGAGAACTGGCGCAACCGCTAAAGTTTAGCGTTTAGCTAAAGCTTTGGAGAGTGTTTCGTGTGGTCAATTGTTGAAGCGGCCGGCTGGCCGATCTGGACCATCATTCTGGCCTCGGTCATTTCGCTGGCCATCATCTTCGAGCGTCTGTTCAGTTTGCGTGCCTCGTTGATCGTTCCTGATGGTCTGTTGGCACAAACCGTGGCCGAATACCGCCGCGCCGGGGCCTCTGCCGAATTGTTGCAGTTGCTCCAGACCCATTCCCCGCTGGGCAAGCTGTTTGCCGCGGGCCTGCGCAATGTCGGTGTCAGTCGTGAAGTGATGAAAGATGCCATCGAAGACGAAGGCCGTGTGGTAGCGCACCAACTGGAACGTTTTCTCAATACCCTGGGTACCATTGCCGCCATGGCACCGCTGCTGGGCTTGCTGGGTACGGTAATCGGGATGATTGAAATCTTTGGTTCCCAGGCGCCGGGTGGTTCCAGCAATCCGCAACAGCTGGCCCATGGTATTTCCATTGCCCTGTACAACACCGCTTTCGGCCTGATCGTGGCCATTCCCAGCATGATGTTCTACCGCCATTTCCGTGCCCGTGTGGATGGCTTGCTGGTGGAAATGGAAGCGCAGGCGGTGAAGCTGGTTGAAGTGGTGCATGGCGAGCGTCAGAACGGTAATCAGTCATGAATTTCCGTCGCGGACGGCACCGTGAGGAGCCGGAAATCAACTTCATCCCGATGATTGACCTGTTGCTGGTGATCCTGATTTTCCTGATGGTCACCACGACCTATTCCAAATTTGCCGAGATGAAGATCAACCTGCCCACAGCGCAGGCGGATACCAGCCAGCAGCAAGCTACGCCCATCACCGTGGCGGTGGCTGCATCCGGTGAAATGGATGTGGCGGGCCATAAACTGTTGCCGGGCGACAAGGCAGGCTTGCAAGCCCAGCTGCGCGATGCTGCTGCCGGCAAGAAAGACCCGGTGGTGGTGGTGAATGCCGATGCCAAGGCGACGCATCAATCGGTGATCAGCGTAATGGAGGCTGCCAGGGCAGCCGGTTTGTTGCAGCTGACATTTGCGACGCAGAACACCACGCCGTGAGTCGCCTCAGTCAATTGATCGAACGCCACTGGTATCAACCGATAGGGTGGCTGACAGCCCTTCTGGCTCCGCTGGAAGGGCTGTTTGCTCTGTTGGCCGGCTTGCGCAGGGCAGGATACCGGCTTGGTGTGTTGCGCAGTCAGCGCCTGCGCGTGCCGGTGGTGGTGATTGGCAACATAAATGTCGGTGGCGTGGGCAAGACGCCGCTCACTCTGGGTTTGCTGGCGAGCTTGCGACAGCAAGGCGTCCGGGTGGGGGTGATCAGCCGTGGTTACGGCGGTTCGCATGCTGAGCCAACCCTGGTCTTGCCGGAGAGTACGCCTGACAAAGTAGGGGATGAGCCGCTGCTGCTGGCGGCCAGTGGCGCGCCGGTGGTGGTAGGGCGGGACCGGGTGGCCGCGGGTGAGCACCTGTTACGCCTGTACCCCGAAACACAGCTGATCCTGACCGATGACGGCCTGCAGCATTATCGTTTGGCTCGCACGCTGGAAGTGGTGGTGCTGGACGGAGCCCGCGGGCTGGGTAACGGACATTTGTTGCCCGGTGGCCCCTTGCGCGAGCCTGCCAGCCGGCTGGCCAGTGTTGATGCCGTGGTGGTGAATGGTCACGGTGCGAACCTGGCCTTGCCCGCCGACCTGCCGCGGTTTGACATGCAATTGCAGTGCGGGATGCTGCAATCACTGGCCCAGCCGGACCGTTATCGCCCGGCAGGAGATTTTGCCGGACAGCCGGTGATTGCGCTGGCTGGCATCGGCCACCCGGAGCGTTTTTTCCAAACCTTGCAACAGCAAGGCTTTACTTTGCAGCTGTGCC
Source organism: Aquitalea sp. ASV11 (assembly GCF_016429185.1). Classification (NCBI taxonomy): domain Bacteria; kingdom Pseudomonadati; phylum Pseudomonadota; class Betaproteobacteria; order Neisseriales; family Chromobacteriaceae; genus Aquitalea; species Aquitalea sp. ASV11. The sequence goes on along the minus strand of NZ_JAELUD010000019.1, from coordinate 37,391 downwards.
TGCATTTTCCCGATCATCATGTTTTCAGTGCTGCCGATTTGCCTGGCGGCGACAGTCCGGTCATCGTCACCAGCAAAGATGCGGTGAAATTGCGGGGAGTGATTCATGATGCGGCGCAGCGTGCTAGACTATGGATCTTGCCGGTGACGGCCCAGCTGACGCCGGATCTTGCCGGCTGGCTACTTTCCCGATTGAAGATAAGACATGGACGCTAAATTTCTGGACATCCTGGTGTGCCCGCTGTGCAAAGGCCCGCTGGTACTCGACAAGACCCGGCAGGAGCTGATCTGCAAGGGCGACCGTCTGGCATTCCCGATCAAGGACGGCATCCCGATGATGCTGGAAACCGAGGCGCGCGAACTGGCGCCGGAAGAAGAAGTAAAATGAGCGGTTTTGCCATCGTCATTCCGGCGCGCATGGCGTCCAGCCGTCTGCCAGGCAAGCCGCTTGCCGACCTGGGTGGCAAACCCATGGTGGTGCGCGTGGCCGAGCAGGCAGCAAAAAGCCGCGCCAGCCAGGTGGTGGTGGCAACCGATCATCCCGACATTCTCGCAGCCTGTGCCGCACATGGCATCGCAGCGGTGATGACGCGCGAAGATCACGCCAGCGGTACTGATCGTCTGGCTGAAGTCGCGCAGCGCATGCAATGGCCTGCCGAGCAGGTGGTGGTGAACGTACAGGGCGACGAGCCCTTGATCGACCCGGCCCTGATCGACAAGCTGGCAGCACTGATGGCAGAAACCGGAGTGCCGATGGCAACGGTGGCGCACCCGTTTCATGCCGCGCAGGACATGTTCAATCCCAATGTGGTCAAGGTGGTACTGGATCACGCTGGGCGGGCCCTGTATTTCAGCCGGGCGCCCATCCCCTATGCCCGTGACGCGTTTGCACACGATACAAGCGTGTTGCCTGCCGACCTACCGGTCCTGCGGCACATTGGCATGTATGCCTACCAGGCAGGTTTTTTGCAAACCTACAGCTCATTGAGCCCGGCACCGCTGGAACAGTTTGAAGCACTGGAACAACTGCGCGTGTTGTGGCATGGCTACCCCATCATGGTGGCCACGGTGAGCGAGGCACCCGCAGCCGGCGTGGATACGCCGGAGGATCTGAAACGGGTGCGTGCCGTACTGGCCGGGCGCTGAGCGCCAGGCAAGGCCGCAATAGAAGACGGCCGAAGAACACCAATCACAATAAACGACATACAAACTGACGGGAGTAATTATGCGATTGATTCTGTTGGGCGCTCCGGGCGCTGGCAAGGGTACCCAGGCAAACTATATCCGCGAGCAATTCGGCATTCCGCAGATTTCCACCGGCGACATGCTGCGTGCTGCCGTGAAGGCCGGAACGCCGCTGGGTCTGGAAGCCAAGGCCATCATGGATGCCGGTGGCCTGGTGCGCGACGACATCATCATTGGTCTGGTCAAGGAGCGTATTGCACAGGACGACTGTGCCAAGGGCTTCCTGTTCGATGGTTTCCCGCGCACCATTCCGCAGGCTGAAGCCATGATTGCGGCCGGTGTGGATATCGATTACGTGGTGGAAATTGACGTACCGGATGCCGCCATTGTGGAACGCATGGCTGGTCGTCGTGTACACGTGGCTTCCGGTCGCACTTACCACGTTACCTTCAACCCGCCGAAAGTGGCAGGCAAGGATGACGAAACCGGTGAAGACCTGATCCAGCGTGATGACGACCACGAAGAAACCGTGAAAAAGCGTCTGGCGGTGTATCACGAGCAAACCGAGGTCCTGGTCGGTTTCTACGGCCAGCGTGCTGCCAGCGGCGATGCCAAGGCTCCGAAGTATGTGAAGATTGATGGCACACAACCGGTTGAAGTGGTTCGTGGCAACGTGCTGAAGGCATTGGGCGCCTGAGCGACGTTTTTTACTGCCAATGTGACAAAGCGGGCTGCGGCCCGCTTTGTTTTTGTATACTGTTTCATATTGAGAATAAATGGCGGCTGGAACTTGTAATGTCCGTTTCTGCCGCCAACTGATTGGTATCCCCCGCAGGAACCGCTTGTCACCGGGCCGGTCAACCCTCAGTCTGACCCGCAGTGATGACGCTGACCATGTATATGGTTGCAGCATGAAGAGAGAATGACATGTATTACGGAGAGCGCTTTAACGGCATTTCCCACCTGATTGGTACCGTACTTGCGGTGACCGGGCTGATCAGCCTGGTGTATGTGGCTGCCGAGCAGGGAGACCCCTGGAAGATCGTCAGCTTCAGCTTGTACGGCACTACCCTGGTATTGCTGTATCTGATTTCCACCCTGTATCACAGCGCCAAAGGCCGTGCCAAGGCGATTTTGCAAAAGTGCGATCACTCGGCCATCTATTTGCTGATTGCCGGGAGCTACACGCCGTACTGTCTGGTGACCTTGCGTGGCGCATGGGGATGGACCTTGTTCGGTTTGAGCTGGGGCCTTGCTATCTTCGGCATCATTCAGGAACTCACGCTGGGCCGGCGCACCCGCCTGCTGTCGATGATTCTCTATGTGGTGATGGGCTGGCTGGTGGTGATTGCCATGCAGCCGCTGATTGCAGCCATGTCCTGGGGTGGTCTGTTCTGGCTGGCGCTGGGCGGGGTGATCTATAGCGTGGGCATTTACTGGTTCATCAATGACGAGAAGATCCGTCACGGGCACGGCATCTGGCATTTGTTCGTGATGGGTGGCAGCATCTGCCAGTTTGTCAGCGTGATGTTCTATGTTGCCTGAGCCTTGCCCCAGTATTGAAAAAGCCGCCCTGATGAATCAGCGCGGCTTTTTTCGTTGCAGCAGATGCTACAGCTCGAAAGGCAAACGTTTTTCCTCGACCAGCGTGCACAGCGCGGTGACCACCACCGGGTCGAACTGGCTGCCGGCACGGCTGCGGATATAGTCCAGGGTTTCGGACAACTCCCATGGCTCTTTATAGGGACGCTTGTTGAGCAGGGCGTCAAACACATCCACCACGGCGACAATGCGCGCCGACAACGGGATGGCCTGGCCACTCAGCTTTTGCGGGTAGCCATTGCCATCGAAGTGTTCGTGATGCCCGCCGGCAATTTCCGAGCCGAGTGACAAATAGCTCTGTCCTTCCACCATCTGGGCCGACTTGGCCAGAATGCTGGCGCCAATGCTGGCGTGTTGTTCCATGATGCGGCGTTCGTCCGGGTCCAGCTTGCCGGGCTTGAACAGGATATGGTCCGGTGTTCCGACCTTGCCTACATCGTGCAGGATGCTGGCCATGCCCACCATGTCCATGAAGTCCGGGCTGAGCTGTTCCAGATAATGTCCGCCCAGGCGGATTTCACTGGCAATGGCATGGGTCAGTTTCTGTACCCGCTGCACGTGTGCCCCGGTGTCGGTGTCGCGGTATTCGGCCAGGGCCGCCAGTGCCACCACGGTGGCCTCTTGCGAATGGCGCAGCTGGTTGTACAGGTAGAGGTTGTCATAGGCCGAGGAAATGCGTTGGCAGAAGACTTCCAGCAGATTGCGCTCGACATCATCCAGCGGCCAGGGCGGTGTGAAGTGTATGGCAAATTCGCGGCCATTCTGGGCCGTGATGCACAGCACATCGTAGGGGTGCTGATAGATATTACGCTTTTCCAGCAAGGCCTGACGGATGGCCTGGGCCAATTCGGGATAATCGTCCAGGCTGCCGCTTACGAGCAGGGTTTCATAGGCACCCGCGGCGGCCAGGATTTCCAGCTGCGGCCGACCGGTCAGGTCCGGCGTGCTTTCCACACACAGAATGCCATCGGTCCCCACATCCAGAATGGCACTGATCTGCTTGAGCACCCCGGAGGCAAATTCCTTGAGCGAGAACATCTGGTACAAGTCAGCCGCACCTTCCAGAATCTTGGCCAGTCCCTGACGGTTCTTTTCGATGGTAATCAGGTTTTCATAGGCCCGCAGGGAAGCAATCACGGTAGTGAACAGCTTTTGTACCGTCAGCTCGGTCTTGGTCTTGTAGTCGTTGATATCGTAATTGAGGATCACTTCCTGCTCTGGTGCCTGGCCGGGCTGGCCGGTGCGCAGCACGATGCGGGTGGTGTTGTTCTGCATGATTTCGCGGATGCGCTGTACCAGCTGCAATCCGGCATCATCGGTTTCCATTACCACATCAAGCAGGATCAGGGCGATATGATCGTGCAGCTGCAGCATTTGCTCGGCTTGCGCTGCGGAATAGGCGCTGATCAGTTCCAGCCCGCGATCCTTGTAACGGATATTGCGTATTGCCAGCGATGTCGCACTGTGAACATCCGGTTCGTCATCAACAATCAGGATTTTCCATGGCCGTTTGTACGACTGCAGCGCATTGCCGGCATCTGCCGGGTCGTCCTCCAGCAGCCAGTTGTCATCGTTATTTTCTAGCTGGCTCATTGTTTACCCTCCTTGTGGGAAACCTCGGGAGCGGTGCAGGGCATGGTAATGATGAATACGCTGCCTTTGCCCACTTCGCTGTGCACTTCGATCGTGCCACCGAGACGTTGCCGGATGATGTTATAGACGATGTGCAAGCCTAGGCCGCTGCCGCCATTGCCACGTCGTGTGGTGAAAAAAGGATCGAACACCCGGTTGATGTTTTCTGCCGGTATGCCTTTGCCATCATCCTGGATGCTCAGGCGCACTTCGGCCGCCTGGTAGCGCTCGGCGCGGATATGGATATTGCCACCGGGTTTTTCTTCAAACCCATGCACCAGGGCATTGACCAGCAGATTGGTCACCACCTGGGAGATGGCTCCGGGGTAGCTGTCCAGTAGCAAGTCATCTTCGCAGTCGATGGTGATATTGGTTTGGGAGCGCTTGAAACGCGGCTTGAGGCTGGTGACGATTTCGCTCAGGTAATCGTTTAGCTGGAAATCCCGCCGTTGTTCACTGGTCTGGTCGACGGCAACCTGTTTGAAGCTGTGGATCAGGCTGGCTGCGCGTTCGGAATTGGACAGGATGAGATCGCAGCATTCACGGGCCGAATCCAGATAGGCCTGGAAGTCGCTTTTCTTGATGCCGCCGTTGTCCAGTTTCTCGGTGATGTGCAGTGTGCTGGTGGCCAGGTGGGAAGCGGTAGTCAGCGTGATGCCGACAGGAGTGTTGATTTCATGGGCCACACCGGCCACCAGGCTACCCAGTGAGGCCAGTTTTTCGCTTTCCACCAGCGTTTGCTGGGTTTGCACCAGTTGTTGCAGGGCTTGTTCTGCATTGTCGCGCTCCTGGCGCGCCTGCGCTTCGGCTGCCGTCCGCATGGCCAGATCAGCCGAGATGCGATCCACAATACGGTTGAAGCTGCGTCTGACCGCGCCGAACTCATCCTGCGTGGCTTCGGTCAGGCGTAGTGACCTGGCATCGTTGCTGCTGGCTGCCTGGTCCAGCGCGCGTTGCAGTTCCTTGAGCGGGTCGAACACAAAGCGGTTCAGGTTATATGTCATCACAATGAAAATCAGGCCATCCAGCACCAGGATTTCCAGCAGGATTTCCAGCAAGTGCATGGTCTGGCGATGGGCCAGTTGGCTACGTGACAGATAGATGGTCGCCACACCCAGCTTTTCACGGTTCTGATAGATGATGGGAATGGTCAGTGTGTCATCGCCAACCGGTTTTTCTGCAGGTGCCATATCCCGCAGCGAGGCCGTGTCATTATTGCGGATCCGGCCGATATTCAGCCCGGCATCACCCGTGATGCGGATGGCCAGTACGGAGCTCCAGCCAAGTTCGGCATCCAGCGTCAGCCTGGTGTAGGCATCATCCATCTGCCACACCCCATGCGGTAGTGCCAGTGCCAGCCGTGCCTGCAGTGAGGCGCGCTGTGCCTGATAGTCTTCTTCGTCCTGACCACGGTTCTGCTGATACGTCATCAAGCCGGTAATGGCCACCACTACCGTCACCCCTATCATTAGCCAGAGCCTGAGCTTGGATTTGATACTGTTCATTACTTTTATTATCCCTTTAGGCCTGCTTAATCCTAGGAAGTCTTGAACTGAAATGCCACTTTTGCCTGTCATGCATGGTGTCACTGCTTGCATGAGGATGTCACTTCAATCTGTCAGGGAAACGTCAATTCCATGGATTCCGGTGGTAAATGGCACCACTTTTGTGCAGAAGAAAGTGTGTAATCCGCGGTGTTGACCAGCAACATCCAGCCTGTGCCTGATGGTCTACTGTGCCTGTACCGCACAACTGGCTTGGCTGCGTTGCAGCTTTTGCAGCAGCAGACCACCGAGAATCAGCGCCAGACCAAGCAGTGTGGATGGCAGGATGGCTTCTCCGATGACAAAGTGGATCAGCACCAGCGATAACAGTGGTGACAGGAAAATCAGGTTGGCGATCTTGGCCGTACTTTGGGTCAGTTTCATCGCACTGAGCCACAAGACAAAGGTAAAGCCCATTTCCAGCGCACCGACATAGGCAGCCCCGGCCAGTCCCTGCCAGGCAACGGGAGTCAGCTGGCCGGTGAGTGCGCAATACAGCAAGGCCAAGGGGAGCGACATCATGAAATTGAGCGTCAGTCCCAGCACCGGTTCGCGCTTGTCACGGGCATTGAAGATCCAGTAGGCCGCCCACAGCAAGGTGGAAGCCAGGGCGAAGCCCACGCCGCGCAAGCTGGAAAAATGCAGGCTCAGCAACTGACCGTGGGTGCCAATCACCAGCACGCCCAGATAACAAATGATGGCAGCGAGGGCGTCGTGCAGGCTGAGTTTGTGCTTGAGCAAGGGGACTGAGAGCAGCGTCATGGTGAGCGCCCAGGTGTAATTGATGGCCTGGGCCTCTTGTGCCGGCAGCAGCGCATAGGCCTGAAACAGGATCAGATAGTAAATCAGCGGGTTTACCGCACCCAGTACTAAAGAATGGCGCCAGTGCTGTCGTAATGCAGGCCACAGGCTGCCAAGCCTGCCCTGGGCCAGCAAAATGCCGAGCAGACAGAGGGTGGAGGCAATGCTGGCATACAAAACCAGTTGTGCCGGGGACAGGTGAGCCAGGCTGATCTTGAAGGCGGTTGCCACGGTAGACCATGCCAATACGGCGCTCAGCCCGAACAAATATGCTTTCTTCTGTTGCTGCAAGGAAAATCTCCCATCACGGAATGGCTCCATTCTACCTAGCCGTGTACAGCACAGAGAACGGTACTTTTCTATAAAAAAAGAATAATTTTTGAATTTTGCAATGACTATGTCATTAATTGTTTTTGCGTGTGGAGGATAACGCTCGCGAATCGCGATCGTGGACCGTGCTTTAACTGCTTAATCGATTAAGGATGGCGCTGCAGCGCAAGGCAGTAGCCGATGCGGTAAGGCCAATGGGGCCGCCAGCTTCCTGCTGATACTGGTCCCCGGCCAGGCCATGAACCCGGACAGCAAGGCAGCTGGCGTCCAGCGCTGGCATACCCTGCGCCAATAAGGCAGCAATCAGGCCGGTCAGTACATCACCTTGTCCGGCGACTGCCAGTGCCGGGCCGCCGCTGGTATTCAGGTAATAGGGCTGTCTGGGTGCGCATATCAGGCTGCCTGCCCCCTTGAGCACCACAACTGCATTGAGTGTAGCGGCCAGCTGTTGTGCGGCTTCCAGCCGGTTAGCCTGAATATCCGCTGTGGTACAGGCCAGCAGACGGGCAGCCTCCGCCGGATGCGGCGTGATGATGGTGGCGGCCTTGCGCTGGCGCAGATGCTTTTGCAAACTGGTATCGGCTGCCAGCAGATTGAGGGCATCCGCATCCAGCACCAGCGGCAGCGGGCTGCCCAGCGATTGTTGCAGCCACTGCACAGCTTGCACGCTTTGGCCGAGGCCGGGGCCCACTGCCAGGACATCACAAGCGGGCTGGTTGGCAGGTTGGGCGTCGCCATGCAGCATCAATTCGGCAAAAGCAGTATCGACGACCAGTCGCGGATCCAGGCTCAGCACATGGACCTTGCCCGCACCTCCGGCCAGTGCGGCACGTCCGGCCAGCAACACGGCACCGCTCATGCCGGGGCAGCCTCCCACAATGCTGACCGTACCGTGGCTGCCTTTATGGCTATCCGGTTTTCGCCGCAGCATGCGGGCATCCTGCCGGTTCAAATAACCGGCAGCCACGGGTTGTAGTTCTGCGGGATAGTCCAGTGGAGCACATTCCACCTGTCCTGCATGGTTGGCACCGGCTGCATAAAACAAACCCGGTTTGTGGCACAGAAAGGTCAGCGTGTGGCTGGCCTTGATGCAGGCTGAAGGAGCCTGGCCGGTATAGGCATTCAGGCCACTGGGGCAATCCAGTGCCAGTGTGGGGCAGGAAAGCTGGTTCAGCTGGTTGATGAGCTGGCACCAGAAGTCATCCAGCGGCCGGTTCAGACCAATGCCAAACAGACCATCAATCAGCAAGGCAGGCGAAGAGTAATCCACACTCAATTGCTGTAGCGGCAGGCCGCCAGCCTGGCGCAGGGTCTGGAGCGCCTCACAGGCTTCTGTACTGAGTGGTGGTTGTGGCAGCAGCACATCCACCTGATAACCTTGCTGCATCAGCAGCACTGCTGCCACCAAGGCATCGCCGCCGTTATTGCCCGGACCGGCAGCTACCAGAATGCGCGCACCTTGCGCGACATGCTGCTCCACCCAATCTACCGTGGCTTGCGCGGCTTGCTGCATCAGATGGATGCCACGCTGTGCGGCGACTACTTCCAGCTGACGCAAGTCCGCCAGGCTCCACAGGGCTGCATTGTGCATGCTTACTCCTTGCCGGGTTCTCCCCAGCGGGGCATCAGGCTATTGGGAACGCGTAGCTGGTCCAGTATGCGGGCGACCACGAAGTCCACCATGTCTTCGATGGTGGACGGGTGCGTATAAAAGCCCGGTGATGGTGGCAGGATCACCACCCCAAGCCTCGCCAGCTTGAGCATGTTTTCCAGATGAATGACGGAGAAAGGTGTTTCCCGTGGTACCAGAATCAGCTTGCGCCCTTCCTTGATGCTGACATCGGCAGCCCGTTCAATCAGGTTGTCGCTCATGCCTTGTGCAATGGCGGCCAGGGTGCCCATGGAGCAGGGACAGACCACCATGGCGTCGGCCGGGTTGGAGCCGGAGGCGACCGGAGCAAACCATTCTTCACGGCCAAATACCGCCAGCTGTCCTTCTGTGGCAGCTGTGCGTTGTTGCAACCATTGGGCAAATTCGGCAGGGCGGGAGGGAAGTTGCAGGTCCATCTCCTGCTTGGCCACGATTTGTGCAGCCTGGGAATAAAGTACCCACACGCGGACGCCTGCACCAATCAGGGTGTCGATCAGCCGCAGGCCATAGGGCAGGCCGGAGGCTCCGGTAAGGGCAACGGTAACGGTTTGGGGTGTTTGCATCTTGTTTCCAGTGGCGGTCCTGCCTGCCGGCGCAGCGGGATGCTGCGAGCCAGGCAGGTGACCGGTCAGGATTCGCGAAACAACTGGCGATGTCGTAACAGGACCTGTTCGGCCGGAAAGGCCTTGGCCAGTTGTTCGGCAATAAAGACAGAGCGATGCTGACCACCGGTACAGCCGATGGCCACAGTGAGATAGCTGCGGTTTTCGCGGCTGAATTCGGGCAACCATTTGAGAATCATGCAGCGGATATCTTCCGCCATTTGAGCGACCAGCGGTTGCCCCGCAAAAAAGTCGACGATGGGTTGGTCGCGGCCGGTAAACGGACGCAAGGCCAGGTCGTAATAGGGATTGGGCAGGCAGCGGACGTCAAACACGAAGTCGGCGTTCAGCGGAACGCCATGCTTGAAGCCGAAGGATTCGAAAATGATGGTGAGCCGACTGCTGTCTGCTTCCACCAACTGCTTGATGGCCGTTTTCAATGCATTGGCTGATAATTCGCTGGTGTCGATGCGAATACCCATTTCCTGCACGCTGGCCAGTAGTTCCTGCTCCAGCTGGATGCATTCCTCCACCGTGGAGCCGCTACCCGACAGTGGATGCCGGCGGCGGGTTTCGGAAAAACGCTTGACCAGGGTTTCCGGCTTGGCCTCGAGAAACAGCAAGCGTACATCCACGGCTTGCTGACGCAGTTTGTCCACCTCGGCAGGCAGTGCGCCCAGCGAAGGGCTGGAGCGGGTGTCCACGCTGATGGCAATCTGCTGGTAGCCATAATCGGCATAAAGCGACATGGCTTCGTGCAGCATGGTGGCTGGCAGGTTGTCCACACAGTAAAAGCCAGAGTCCTCCAGTGCGCGCAGGGCGATGGATTTACCGGAACCGGACAGGCCGCTAATCAATATCAGGCGCATTTTCCTGATCTCTGAGGAAGTTGGTATGGCGTTCGATGAACTCACGGGTACTGTCGATACCACGCAGTTGCAGGATGTAGTTGCGCACAGCCGCTTCAACCAGCACCGCAAGGTTGCGACCTGCCGCAACCGGCAGCACCACCTTGCGCACCGTCACGCCAATGATGTCCTGGGTTTCCGACTGGATGTTCAACCGGTCCAGGGCCTGCATCGCCTGGTCGTTGGCCTTGACCAGGTGAATAATCAGTTTTAGCACCTTTTTCGGACGCACAGCGGTTTCGCCAAAAATGGTACGGATATTCAGGATGCCCAGGCCGCGCACTTCCAGAAAGTCGCGCAGCAGCGGCGGGCAACGGCCTTCCAGGGTTTCCGGGCCGATGCGGTACAGTTCCACCGCATCATCGGCCACCATGCCGTGACCACGGGAAATCAGTTCCAGTGCCAGTTCGCTCTTGCCCATGGCCGAATCGCCCATGATCAGCACGCCGATTTCCAGCACATCCAGAAACACGCCATGCAACACGGTGGAAACTGCCAGTGCGCGCGCCAGATAGATGCGCAGCACATCCATCAGGTAGGGGCTTTCCAGCGGTGTGCTCATCAGCGGCACATTGTGGGTGTGGCAGTAGTCGCGCAGCAGTTTGGGCACTGGCTGGCCATTGGCCACCATCACCACAGACATGGTTTTGTGGAACAGTTGGTCCAGCGCGGTCTTGGCGGCGGATTGTTCCAGCCGGTTGAGGTAGTCCACCTCGGCCAGACCCAGCACTTGCACCCGGTTGGGGTGAATGAAATTCAGGTGGCCGACCAGGGCCAGGGTAGGGCGTTGTTCGTCATTGCCGATGGGGCTGTCCGCGCCGCCGGTGCCTGCTACCCAGGTCAGGTTGAGCTTTTGCTGGTTGTCCTGATACAACCGGCGCACGGTAATGCTAGGCATGGTTGGTATTCCATCCGGTGAGCAGCTGGTACAGATCGGCACGCGAGCTTGCGCTGAGCAGTTGTTCACGCAGCTGTTTGCTGGAGAACAGCTGTGCCAGCTCCGAGAGCACCTGCAAGTGCAGGTCGGTTGCCTGTTCCGGCACCAGCAGGACAAACAGGCTTTGCACCGGCTTGCCATCCGGCGCATCGAAAGGAATCGGGTTCTTCAGGCGAATGAACACGCCTGCCGCTTCCTTGAGCCCTCTGGCACGGCCATGCGGAATGGCCACCCCTTGGCCAAGGCCGGTGGAGCCCAGTTTTTCCCGGGCAAACAAGCAGTCGAAAATTTCACTGCGGGCGATGCCGTGGGTGTTTTCGATAAGGAGGCCCACCTGCTCGAAGACGCGCTTCTTGCTGGCGACATCCAGGTCCGGGAGGATGTGATCCTGTGTCAGGATTTTGCCAATCAGGCTCATAGGAATGGTTGCACGCGGCTACAGAAACTGGCCAATTCTACGTTGCCTTCATCAAAATGAAAAAGGCTCCGAGCAAATAAAAACGGGAACCCGCCGGGTTCCCGCATCGAATACATAATGCTTACAAGCTGGCTTCCGGTTGAACCTGCGGGCTTGCTGCACGGTGTTCGCTTTGTTTTTCCTTGTGCTTGAGTACCTGGCGATCGAGCTTGTCCATCAGCGCGTCGATGGCAGCGTACATGTCGGAGTCGGTGGCCTCTACGTGGATATCCTTGCCGGAAAGGTGAACATTCACTTCCGCCTTCTGTACCAGCTTGTCTACCGACAGGGTGACAGCAACGTCAATCACGTGATCGACATGGCGGGTGATGCGTTCCAGCTTGGTTTCCACGTATTCGCGGATGGCCGGGGTTACTTCGAGGTGGAGACCGGTTACTTTGAGGTTCATACCCTAACTCCTTCTTGTGTTGACTACCCGGTCGGGTCGGCCGGGCGGGCGGATATTCTTCAAGGCGTGAATCACAATGCCTTGCGCAGATTGACCGGCGGTATCTGCATAGCTTCACGATACTTCGCAACGGTGCGTCTTGCAACCTGAATCCCTTGCTTGCCCAGTTCGTCGGCAATGGCGCTGTCCGAAAGTGGCTTGGCCGGGTTTTCACCGTCTATCATGCGGCGGATATGCGCCTTGATGGCCGTTGCCGAGCATTCGCCGCCGCTGTCGGTTTCCAGTGCACTGCCAAAGAAATACTTCAGCTCGAACAGACCACGAGGGCAAAGCAGGTATTTCTGCGTAGTGACGCGTGAGACGGTCGATTCATGCAGGCCTAGTTCGTCTGCGATGTCCCGCAGGATAAGCGGCCGCATGGCGACTTCACCGTGTTCAAAGAACGCTTGCTGTCTTTCGACTATAGCTTCTGACACTTTCAGAATGGTGTCAAATCGTTGCTGGATGTTCTTGACCAGCCATTTGGCTTCTTGCAGCCGGCCAGTCAGTTCGCCTGCGCCTGCCCGGTTTTCCGACAGCATCTGGGCGTATAGCTGGTTGACACGCAAGCGCGGTACCGCGCCGTTATTGAGTTCGGCCACCCAGTGACCACGCCGTTTGCGCACGGTGACATCCGGAATGACATAGTGCACGTCTTCACCGCCAAAGCTGGATGCAGGGTGGGGTGTCAGCCGGGCGATCAGCTGCTGTGCCTGGCGGATGGCTTCGTCATCCACGCCCAGAATGCGCTTCAGGCGGGTGTAATCGCGATTGCCCAGCAGCGTCAGGTGCTCGGCCACAATCTGGCGGGCCAGTGCATGGCCGGGCTCATTGGCGGGCAAACGGGCCAATTGCAGGCCAAGCGACTCTGCCAGGTTGCGCGCGGCAATGCCGGGGGGGTCGAATTGCTGTAACAGGCGCAATCCGACCATCAGTTCATCGGTTTCCAGTTCCAGTTCCAGCGGCAGGTTGCTGGCCAGTTCTTCCAGATCGGTAGTCAGGAAACCGTTGTCGTCCAGTTCTTCAATCAGCAGCTGGACGATGGCCTGGTCGCGGGTGGGCAGGGTCAGTTCACCCAGCTGCGCCAACAGGTGTTCGCGCAGGCTGACCGGGCAGGGGACGTTGAGCATGGGGTCGAATTCATCGTCCCCGTCGTTGCGTCGGCTGCCACTGCCCCAGTCGGTGAGTTCGCCATTGCTGGCGTCCTGGCTGTTGTCACCATCGCTGCTGTCCGACGCCGTGCTGGTGGATTCTTCCTGGGCAGCCGGCGTTTCTGCCTGGCTGCTGTCATGCGAGGGCGGCTCATCGCCGCGTTCCAGCATGGGGTTGTCCAGCAAGAAGCGTTCGACTTCTGCCTGCAGGTCAAGCGTGGACAGCTGCAACAGCTTGATGGACTGTTGCAGTTGCGGCGTGAGGGTGAGTTGCTGGGAGACCCGTAGCTGTAGTGACTGTTTCATGGCTTACAGGTGGAAGTGCTCGCCCAGGTAGACCTGGCGCACTTTCTCGTTGTTGACCAGTTCTTCCGGCTCGCCGGAAGCCAGTACCGAACCATCACTGATGATGTAGGCGCGATCGCAGATGCGCAGGGTTTCACGCACATTGTGGTCGGTAATCAATACGCCAATGCCACGCTGTTGCAGGAAGGTGATGATTTTCTGGATGTCGATGACGGCAATCGGGTCTACCCCGGCAAACGGTTCGTCCAGCAGGATGAAGCGTGGGCGGGTGGCCAGCACGCGGGCAATTTCCACTCGGCGGCGCTCGCCACCGGACAGTGCCAGCGCATTGCTTTCGCGCAGGTGGGCGATATTGAGGTCGTCAAGCAACAGGCTGAGTTCCTGCTCCAGCTTGTCGCCCTTGTAACCGGCAATTTCCAGCACCGCCGTGATGTTTTCTTCCACCGTCATCTTGCGGAAAATGGAAGCTTCCTGCGGCAAATAGCCCAGTCCAAGGCGGGCGCGCTGATGAATGGGCAGGTGGGTGATACTGTTGCCATCCAGCGTGATTTCGCCTTCATCGGCACCGATCAGCCCGACAATCATGTAAAAGCTGGTGGTCTTGCCGGCACCGTTGGGGCCAAGCAGGCCGACCACTTCCCCGCTCTGGATCTGCAGGGCGACGTCCTTCACCACCGTACGTTTTTTGAAGCGTTTTTTCAGGCGCTCCACTTTCAGGATGCTGGGGCCGCTCATTGGGTGTTTCCGTCTGTTTTCTTGCCAGCTGGGCTGTTGTCCCTGGGCTTGGGCTGAATGATGGCTGTCACGCGGCCGCCATTGCTACTGGCACCACTGCTGACTTCATACATTTCGGTTTCGGTGTTGTAGGTAATGACATTGCCGATGACCAGATCACTGCCACGCTTGACGCGGGCATTGCCGGTGAGCACGGCAACGTGGGTGACGGTGTTGTAGTCCAGCTGGTTGGCCTGGCCTTCGATCCATTCGTTCTTGCCGTCCATTTTCTGGCGGAAGTTGACCTGGCGTCCGGTGGCCTGCATGGTCTGGTTACCCTGTTTGTCCTGGGTGACCGTGGCGCGGTCGGCATTGAGCTTGAGTGTGCCCTGGATGATGACGACATTGCCTTGCCATACCGTGACGCCCTTGAGCTGGTCGAGGTTGCCCCGGTCGGCACTGATTTCGATGGGCTTGTCCCGGTCGGCCTTTTCGGCATGGGCGGTCTGGATGGCGCACAGGCCGAGGGCCAGCCAGGCCAGCCGGATGAAGCGGCGGCAGTTATTTTTCATAAGTGGCCTTTGCGTTGGACAGCAGCTGTAATTGTCCAGCCTGCTGTTCGTAAATGAAGCCCACGGCGCTGCCGCTGGACTTGCCATAGTAGAAGTGCGTGAGGGTATCTGCGCGGGCAATGTGCTTGACGGTGTCAATGCGCATATTGCTGCTGACTACGCGGGTTTCCAGTTGCGTGGCGGTGGCCGGCTGGATCAGCGTGACTTTCTTGTCGAACAGTACCTGTTTGGTCTTGCTGTTGTAACGGCCGCTTTCACCAATGGCATGGTAGGCCAGTACGCCATTCTTGTAGCTTTGCAGGTCCGGCGATTCGAAATACGACTCGGTGCGGTCCGGGTATTGCCACATGCGGCTGGCAATCATCTTGTCCTGCAGCATGCCCTTGGGGTCGAAGCGGGTGGCCATCACGCCCTGCGCCACGACTTCAGGCTTGTTCGGGTCCAGCTCGTGCTTGCTGGGCTGCCAGCGTGACACGGCATCCAGCCAGACGGTCAGCAAGCCGGTGATCAGCACCAGCAGGATGGGAAACAGGCGGTGCGAACGGATCATGCTAGATACCGTGCCACGATGGCGTCAAAATTGCCTTGCGCCTGCATGATCAGCTCGGCCAGTTCACGCACTGCGCCCTGACCGCCGGGGAAGCCGGTGACATAGTGCGCATGCTGGCGTACCAGGGTGGGGGCAGCCGGCACGGCCACCGCCAGGCCGACGCGGCGCAGAACCGGCAGGTCGATCAGGTCGTCGCCGATGAAGGCGCATTGTTCCAGCGTGACATCCGCCTGTTGCAGCAACTGATTCAGGGCTTCCTGCTTGTTGTGGATGCCGCCGAAGTAAAAGTCGATGCCCAGCGCCTGTGCGCGGTGTTCCACGCAGCGGTCGGCCCGCCCGGAGATGATGGCCAGCCGTACGCCAGTGGATTGCAACAGCTTGAGGCCCAGGCCGTCCTGCACATAGAAGGACTTGCTCTCTTCTCCCTGGGCATTGTAGTAAATGCGGCCATCGGTCATGACGCCGTCAACGTCCATGATCAGGAGCTTGATCTTGCGGGCTTGTTCGGTAATGGCTTGCATGGGCTTCCTTGTTGCCGGCTAGACGACGCCGGCCTTGAGCAGGTCGTGCATGTGGATGGCGCCGGCCAGCTTGCCGTCGGCATTCACCACCAAGAGGCTGGTGATGCGGCGCTGTTCCATCAGGTGGACGGCCTCGGTGGCCAGCTTGCTGTGCAAGATGGTTTGCGGGGCGGGGCTCATCACCTGGTCGATCAGCAGGTCGTAGATATTGCCGGAGCGTTCCAGCGTGCGGCGCAGGTCCCCATCGGTATAGATACCCTTGATGTCATTGTCCGCCGTGGCAATGGCCACCATGCCCAGGCGCTGGTGCGACATTTCCAGCAAGGCATCTTTCAGCGGCGTGCCGGGCAATACGCGCGGCAGTTCGTCGCCACTGTGCATCAGGTCCTTGACATGGACCAGCAGACGCCTGCCCAGGCTGCCGCCGGGGTGTGACAGGGCAAAGTCTTCCGGGCCGAACTGGCGGGCATCCAGCAGGGTGACTGCCAGGGCATCGCCCAGCGCAATCTGCACCGTAGTGCTGGTGGTGGGGGCCAGGCCCAGCGGGCAGGCTTCTTTTTCCACCTGGGTGTCCAGGAGGATGTCGGCTTCGCGGCCCAGCGAGGATGAGGGGTTGCCGGTCATGCCGATCAGCACCAGCCCCTTGCGCTTGAGCGCGGGCAGCAAGGCAACCACTTCACCGGATTCGCCGGAGTTGGACAGGGCGATGACCACATCCTGTGAGGTAATCATGCCCAGGTCGCCGTGGGCGGCTTCGGCCGGGTGAACAAAAAAGGCCGGGCTGCCGGTGCTGGCCAGCGTGGCGGCGATCTTGCGTCCGACATGGCCGGACTTGCCCATGCCTGTTACCACAATGCGGCCACGGCAGGCCAGAATGGCATCCACGGCACGCAGAAAATCGCCGTTCAGGCGGCCTGACAGGGCCAGAATTGCATCCGCCTCGGTCTGCAGCACTTCACGTGCCAGATCGAGCCGGGAGCTTGTTTGCGCTTTTTCCATAGGGGAAAGTATATCAAAGGTTATAATCGTCGGAGGCAGAAGCTGGTGCATCTTTTGCTTGGCGTGTGATTTTGCCCTGTCATGGCGTCATGCACCTGCCTGCCTTTTTGTTCCTGACCATGCGCTTGCCGGATGGTCGGGGCGCTTGATCATTGCCTTGTGCCGTGCTGCTTGTCATGGCTTTTTCCCGCTTTTTCACAGGAGATGGTTGCGTTCATGCATTCGCTCGCCCCGATTGTGCTGGTTTTGCTGGCTGCCGTGTTGTCCGTTACCTTGTGTCGCAGCTTGCGCGTACCGCCTATGCTGGGCTACCTGGTGGTGGGTTTCCTGGCAGGACCCGGTGTGGCCAGCGTGATTCCCGAGGGCGAGGAAACGCAGTTCCTGGGTGAAATCGGCATCGTGTTCATGATGTTCTCCATCGGGCTGGAGTTCTCGCTGCCCAAGCTGCGGGCCATGCGCCATCTGGTATTCGGCCTTGGCCTGGCACAGGTGGTGGTGACCTTGCTGCTGATTGCCGTGGTGATGGGCTGGCTGACCGGCTCTGCACTGTCCGGCTTTGCCGTGGGTGGCGCGCTGGCCATGTCATCCACCGCCATTGTCAGCAAATTGCTGACCGAGCGGCTGGAGCTGAACCTGCAGCACGGACAACTGGCCATCGGCGTGCTGCTGTTTCAGGACATTGCCGTGGTGCCGCTGCTGATTCTGCTGCCTGCCTTTGCCGGTGGCAGTGAAACCCTGTGGATGGACCTGGGCCTGGCTGCGGTGAAAGTGGTGGCGGTGATGGCCTTGCTGCTGTTTTTCGGCCAGCGCCTGATGCGACCCTGGTTTCATCTGGTGGCCAGACAGCGCTCGGGCGAGCTGTTCATGATCAACGTCTTGCTGATCACCCTTGGGGTGGCCTGGCTGACCGAGCTGTCCGGCCTGTCGCTGGCACTGGGTGCCTTTGTGGCCGGCATGCTGATTTCAGAAACCGAATACCGCTATCAGGTGGAAGAGGACATCAAGCCTTTCCGCGATATCCTGCTGGGCTTTTTCTTTGTCACCGTCGGCATGCGCCTGCAATTGCCCATCCTGTACCAGCGCTTTGGCGAAGTGGCGCTGATGCTGGGCTTGCTGCTGCTGGCCAAGCTGGGCATCGTGTTTGTACTGGGGCGGCTGCTGCGTCACCAGCCCAATCATTCCATGCGTGCTGGCCTCGCCCTGGCGCAGGGCGGTGAGTTCGGCTTTGTGCTGCTGGCCTTGTCCGGTAACCTGGGCCTGATTGCCGAAAGCACCGAGCAGGCCGCCATTGCCGCCATCCTGCTGTCCATGCTGGTGGCACCCTTCATGATCATGCACGGCGAAGCCATCACCCGTCGTCTGGTGAAGCAGGACTGGATGATGCAGGCCTTGAGCCTGCACCACTTGCTGGTGGAAAGCATGGGCAAGTCCGACCATGTGCTGATTTGCGGTTATGGCCGTAGCGGTCAGGCGCTGGCCCGTTTGCTTGAGACGGAAGACATTCCCTTCTTTGCGCTGGACATGGACCCGGAGCGGGTGCGCGAGGCTGGCGAGGCTGGCGACCCGGTGGTGTTTGGCGATGCCGGGAAGAAAGAAGTGCTGGTAGCCGGTGGCCTGATGCGCGCCAAGGTAGTGGTGGTGACCTTTGCCGATACCCATGCGGCGCTGCGCATTTTGCATACCGTGCAGTCTGCGCGGCCTGATCTGCCGGTGATCGTGCGCACGGTGGACGACAGCGATATCGACCAGCTGCGCCGTGCCGGGGCGGACGAAGTGGTGGCCGAGGTGATGGAGGGCAGCCTGATGCTGGCCTCGCAAGCGCTGATGGTGCTGGGGGTGCCGCTGAACCGGGTATTGCGCCGTATCCGTTCGGTACGTGAAGAACGCTACAACCTGTTCCGTGGCTTCTTTCGCGGTACCAGTGATGATGGCGAGGGGCTGGACGAGGCCCTGGTGCCGCGCTTGCTGAGCATTCAGGCCTGCCCTGGCGCGCATGCCATCGGCCATCCGCTGGGTGCTTTGCAGCTGCAGGCGCTGGGGGTGGAGGTCAAGGCCATCCGCCGCAACAGCATTCGCCGGCTGGATTTTGACGACAGCTTTGAGATCGCCGCCAATGATGTACTGGTGGTGCTGGGGACGCCGGAACAACTGGCCCTGGCTGAAAGCCGTATCCTGCAGGGGTGATCTTGCAGAGCTGATGCAAGCTCCGGCATGACAAAGGCCGTGTCACTGACACGGCCTTTTGCTTTGGCTGACGGAAGTAAGACCCGGTTCAGGGCAGAATGGTGGTGATCTGCTTTTTCAGTTCCTGCTTCAGCGCCTGCTGCTTTTCACCTTCGGTCTTCTTGCCCTTCACCATGGCGTTGAAGTCCAGCGCGTAAACCGGAGCATTGAGCGGGCCGGTAATCTTGAGCGGTACGTTGACGCCCTTCAGACGGCTGAATTCTTGCGGATTGGCCTGCACATCCATGGTGTAGTCCACAATATTCTGCGTCAGGTCCACCTTGCCAGCGCCTTTCACATTCACCAGCTGTGACGCCAGCTGCATGTTCTGACTGCGCGCCACGCCCTTGTCCAGCCGGAAGGCGGCGGACAGGGTGGAGAAGGTGGTTTTCTGGTCGGCCTGCGCCGGTGAATTCCATTCCTTCAGTTCTGCCGGCAGGTTCTTCAGTGCGGCTACCAGGTCGATACCGGTCAGCGCGCCCTTGTTCAGGCTGGTTTCCACATTGCCGGTCAGGGTGTTGCGCAGTTCGAGGAAGGACTTGCCATCCGCGGTCACGTCAATCTTGCCATTGCCCTTGCCATCCAGCCGGTTGAAGTTGAGCAGGTCCACCAGCAGCGGGCGGATGTTCATGTCCTTCAGTGTCTGCTTGACTTCCAGATGCGGTGTATCGCGGCGCGCCAGCAGCATGTCGCCTTGCAAGCGGCCTTGGTAGATGTCGGCGGACATCTGGTCCAGCTCCAGTTCGCGCGGGTTGATGCGCACGCTGGCATTGAGGTTGTTCATGCGGAAGCGGCCCATGGCCAGTTCGCCAACGGCCACTTTGCCGGTCAGGTCGAAGTAGTCCAGCCAGTCCAGCGGAATCGGCTTGCCGTCCTGGAAAATGGCCACCGGATCGCCCTTGCTTTCGGGCAGATAGCGGTTCAGGTCCAGCTTGCCCACCGACAGCGTGACTTCATGCCGTGGCTTCATCAGGCCAAACTGGCTGACGGTGACCGACAGGTCCGAGCCGTCCAGCTTGCCTGCCACGCGCAGGTTGAGGCGGGGCTCGTCCAGATCACCATCCAGCGCACCTTGCATGCTGGACACCAGCTTGCCGCGCGGCAGCAGCGGGGTGGTGACGGTGGCGGTCATGTTCAGGGGCTGCATGCGCAGCTGCTTCATGCCCATCAGCGCCAGCGGTGCATCCAGCTTGAAGTTGAGGCGGGTGTCACCGGCTTGCCAGTTGAAATTGCCATTCACCTTGTCGGCAGCCATGCCACCTTCGGTCAGTTTCAGGTTGTCCAGGCCCGCGTCCAGCTGGTACTGGCTGTGGGCATAGCTCAGCTTGCCACTCAGACGGCCGGTGGGAATGCTGACTTCATTGAAGCTGGCATTGAGCTCGGGCACCTTGAGTTCCAGCTGGCTGCTGGGCCGCTCGCTGCTGAAGCGGAAGCTGAGGTCCTTGCCGGAAGTCTGCAAGGTGGCAAAGTTGAGTTTGTACTGGCCGGTGGCGGCAAACTTGCTTTCGCCAAGGCCGGGTACTTCGGAAATGGCCACGGCGTCCAGCTTTTCCAGGCTGACCTGATCATCCTGAATGGTGAGCGGGGTGCTGACCGCCAGGCGGATGGGGCGCTTGCCATTGCTGAGAATGGCAGCGGCAGTCAGGCTGGCGCCACTGCGCAGGTCGTCGGCGTCCAGGCTGACGGTATCCAGCTTCTGTTCGGTCCCGCTGCTGTGATCGCTATACAGCACGGTACCTTCACGGACTAGCAGGCGGTCCAGCTTCATGCTGACGGTACCGGGGGAGCGATGCAGCAGCAGGTCCATGATGGACAGCCGGCCATCGGTACCACGGGCAATGCTGGCGGTGACGCCATGCATTTCCAGCGCCTTGATTTCGCGGTTGCCGGTTAGTAGCGGAATCCATGACAGATAGACATCCAGCTGTTCCACCCGGGCAAAGCTTTGCTTGCTGCCAGGTTCGCTGATGTTCAACTGGTGAATGCTAAGGCCCGGGGACGGGAATAACAGCGGCGTGATCTTGCCTTCCACCGCGACCTGTCGTCCGGTGTCATTCAGTGCGCTACTGAGGGTCTTGCGCACGGCGGCTTCATCAAACTGCCAGAAAATGAGGGCCTGTATCAGTACGAACAGCGCAATCACTGTGCCGCTGCCGTAGACGGCAATGCGTAGCCATAGCCGGCCGGAGTTCCATTTCATGAGTGCATCTTCGGGGGGCTAAGCGGAGTGTTTCATATGCAAGCATGCGGTGGCTGACAGGGATAAGGCAGCCGCTTGCCCGAGTTTGGCGAAGCCAAAATATTACCGGGCAGCCCGCATTTGTAAAGCGCGAATTTTAGCATGAAATGCTGCCAGCGGCCCGGGATGGCTGGAAAGGCCCGTCACTCGGGCGGCCCAGCCGCGGGATGGCTGGCGGGGCCGGGACTGGTTTACCGTTTTTAACCGGTTGGCAGCCAGATGGTGCTGATGCTGGCGTAGTACGGGGGGAGGGGGGATGTAGAAGAAATTGCTAACGGTTTACTCGCGCCCGGTTTGCATGAAGTGGATGAAGCGCGGCTGTGCCGGGCGGACAGTTCCGACATGACCGGCCCGGCGTTGTCGTGCCGCCACCGGTCGGGGCGAAGGTGCTGCGGGATGGGCGCAGCTGGCCGACATGCCCCATTGTTGTAACTGGCTGGCAGTCGCTCCGTCCTGGCACAGCAATTGCAAACGGTAGCCATGTTCATCGCACCACAGGTGCAGGCGGTGCAGGGTTTGCATGGCCGAACTGTCCAGGCTGGCCTGGCGCAGGCACAGCTGCACCAGATCGCCACGGGACAACTGTGCCGCGATGGCAGCTTGCAACTGGTCGTGCAGGCGGCTGGCCGAACCGAAGTACAAGGGGCCGCACAGCTCGGCCGTCAATACCGCGGGCTGCTGGCTGCCGGTATCGGCAGGCTGCAGGCGGATGTCTTGCAAGGGGTTTTGCTGACTGGCGCGATAGCAGAACTGCCAGGCAGACAGCACCAGACCCACCACGATGCCGGCAAGCACATTCATGGCCAGAAAGGTGAGCATGGTGCTCAGTAAAATACCGCGCTCTGCCTGTGCCAGCGCCGGCCAGCGTTGCAGCCAGTGGCTCAGCAGTTCCACCCCGAAATATATTAATACCCCGCCCAGCACATAAGGCTGGATCAGGCCCAGCATCCATTGTTGCTGCCAGATGGCCAGCAGGCAGCAAGTGACAAAGCAGATGGCCAGCGGCCAGCGCCGGGCACCCATGCGGCCGGCCAGCAGGCTGTCGGACAGCATGATGCTGACCGGGGGGGTGGCGCACAATGCAGAGACCAGACAGGCCAGACCGTTGACCCGCATTTCCTGGTTCAGATCAGCCCGTGCCTGCTGCGCCTGATCCAGCGCCATGATGTTGCTGGTGCTACCCAGCATGGCCATTAACGCGGCGGCCAGGGCCGTAGGCAGTGCTGACAGCACTTCCTGCCATAGCGGAAGTTCCAGGCCGGGCCACAGGGGGGCGGATGACTGCTGCAGCGCTGTGGCTGGTGAAGGCCCGAACAGGCAAGCCAGGAGCAACAGTGCAGTCAGGGTGGCGGGGTGATCCATCTTGCGCATGCACAGCAACAGCAAAATGCCAAAGCCCACTCCCCAGCCCAGCTGCATTGCCTGGCCGCCGTCCAGCTGCCAACTGGCAGGCTGGGTCAGCGACAGGCTGTGCCCGGCGGCAATGCTCAGGCCGAACACAATCAGCAGCAGGCCGCTGCTGGCCATGAAGGCAGCCAGTACCGGATAGGGCAGGCAGCGCGCCAGTTGTCCTGCGCGCAAACGGGCGGCCAGCAAGAAGGCGGCGCCGGTCAGCAGGGCGGTCAGGGCGTTGATGCACAGCAAGGTGGACAGCACCTGCCCGGTCGACCATGGCTGGCCCAGCAGATGCAGGCTGCTGGCGGTAACCATGGCGGAAAGGATGACCATGGCCGGTTCATCCAGCCCGGGAATGGCCAGTTTAAGCCGGCTGTTGCCGGCAAGCAGCAGCATGGCCAGGCAGCAGGATGCCATCATCAGGGTGAACAGCAGTGGCCGTAGCGTAGCGGCATGCAGGGCGTTGCCCAGCAGGTCGGAAAAGGCTGCGTTGACGGAAATGGCAATGCTGGCGGTGATCAGCCCGGCGCTGATGCTGTGAAAGCTTTTCATCTGTCGTGTCCCATGCCTGGAGTGAAACCGTCATGCCTTTGGCCGGTCTGTGCCGTATTGCCCGCTGTCCAGTACGGTGCAGGTGACGGAGCTGATGGCAAGGCGGCTGTGGCGAACAGGCATTGGCCATCGATCAGGTATGGTTTGATGTTAAGAGGATTGTGCGGCGACACACAATAATGCAAACAGACTATGCTTTTGTGCTGGATCGTTCACGGGCAAGGCCTGGCAAATGAAAAAGCCAGGCGTAAGGCCTGGCTTTTGTGGTGCCGGATTCAGTGGAGAGAAGTGCTTAGCTCGCCTTGCCTGCCGGAATCTGCTGGGTGATGCAGTGGATGTTGCCACCGCCCAGCAGCACTTCACGCGCCGGTACGCCGACAATGCGGTATTCCGGGAAGATTTCCTGCAGGCGGCTGGCTGCTGCCTCATCAGTACGTGCATCCAGCAGCGGGTAGATGATCTGGCCGTTGCTGATCAGGAAATTCACATAGGACGCCGCCATGCGCTCGCCCACTTCACGCGGGACGGCCTGACCGCTGGCTACCACGCCGGCGGTTTCTTCCGCGGTGTAGTACAAGGGGCCCGGCGACAGCATCTTGTGGATCTTCAACTGGCGGCCCTTGGCATCGCGCGCTTGCGACAGCACTTCATAGGCGGCCTGCGAACGCGGGTATTGCGGGTCGTTTTCATCGTCCACCCAGTGCAGGATCACCTCACCCGGACGGGCAAAACAGCACATATTGTCGATGTGGCCGTCGGTTTCATCCATGAACACGCCTTCCGGCAACCAGATGAAGTGGCTGACGTTCAGGTATTCGGACAGCAAGGCTTCAATCTGCTGTTTGGACAAATGCGGATTGCGGTTGGGGTTGAGCAGGCACTCGGCGGTGGTCATCAGCGTGCCTTCACCGTCGACATGAATCGAGCCGCCTTCCAGCACCAGCGGCGCGGCGTAGCGGTCAAAGCCATGGTGGGCCAATACCTGGCTGGCCACGGCGCTGTCCTGGTCCCACGGGTGGTACAGGCCACCGTTGAAGCCGCCCCAGGCATTGAACTGCCAGTCCACGCCGCGCACCTTGCCTGCCTGGTCGATCACCACGGTGGGGCCGCTGTCGCGCATCCAGCAGTCATCGCTGTTCATTTCCACCAGCGTCACTTCGGCTGGCATCACGGCACGGGCTGCGGTCATGCATTCTTGCGGCACGGCCATGAACACCGGGGTGGCTGCGGCAATGGCCTTGGCGATGGCAGCAAACGTCTGCTGGGCCTCACGTCCGGCATGGCGCCAGTTGTCCGGGCGCTGCGGCCAGATCATCCATACCGCCTGTTGCGGGGCCCATTCGGCCGGCATGTGAAAGCCGTCGGCGGCAGGCAGGCTAGTGTGCGTTGTGCTGTTCATTGAGATCACCATGCATTGATTGATGCCATCGGAAGTATTCAGGACATCGTGCAGCTGCAGTGCAGTCCGGTGGTGCGACACGTCAGCCGGTTTTGTCTGCCATGCACGAGGAAATGATTGACAGACGCAGTCTAGGGAGAGGCAAACTATTCAGCAAATGAACAATACGAATACTTTCATAAATACGGTGAATGATGTGAAATTGCACCAGCTGGACCTGAACCTGCTGCTGGCGCTGGATGCCCTGGTCAGCCTGCGCAGCGTCACGCGGGCGGCAGAGAAACTGTTTGTCAGCCAGCCTGCCATGAGCCACTCGCTCAACCGCTTGCGGACATTTTTCAACGACCCGCTGCTGGTGCGCTCGCCACACGGCATGCAGCCCACGCAAAAGGCGCTCTACCTGCAACAGGGTGTGCATCAGGCGCTCAGCCTGTTGCAAAGCCACTTCAGCCAGCCAGAAGCGTTTGACCCGGCTACTTCGACGCGCCGCTTCACCCTGTGCACCACGGATTACGTGGAGTGCGTGCTGATTCCGCCGCTGGTGAAAATGCTGGCGGTGGAAGCGCCCAATGTCCATATCGACATCACCATCCTGCGGGAAGAGATTCCGGAACTGGCGCTGGCCGACGGGGAAATCGACTTTCTGCTGGGTTTTGACGAATACATGAAGATTCCCGGCTATCTGTGCCGGGAAACCTGGCTGAACGAGCCCTTGACCGGCATCTTGCGTGCCGGCCACCCTTTTTGCAGCGACCGGCTGACCCTGGCCGACCTGATTGCCTTGCCGCATGTCTTCCATGCGCCGCTGGGCAATCTGGGCTCGCCGATGGATGACTTTTTGGCCGCGCGCGGCTTGCAGCGCAAGATTTCGGTACACAGCCAGAGCTATATGGCGGCGGCGGCCATCGTCAGCCATACCGACCACCTGTTCATCCTGCCCAAGAAGGTGGCGGCGATGATGGCGGGTTACTGGCCGCTGAAGATGGTGGCGCTGCCGGAGGAGTTACCCGGCTATCACCTCAACTGCATCTGGCATCCGGTGCAGGACAGCAATCCGGCGCTGCTGTGGCTGCGCGGCTTGATGCGCGGTCTGATTGAAACGACCGACTAGCTGAGGCGGCAGGGATGGACCGGTATTCATCGCATGAATGGGTATATCAAAATGAATCATTTTCCCGCATGAGCCAGTCTCTTGTAGATTAGCCGCCATATTGCGTCATCGCCCATGCCTGCGTTTGTTGCAAGGCTGTCAGCGTGACGGGAATGAAATCCGTGTTCTTAGTGGAGGGTGTAGCATGATCGAGGTTACCGAGCTATCCATTGCCGAGCTGCGTGCCGCGCTCGAATCCGGGCGTACCACGGCGGTAGAGCTGGTCAAGGCTTATCTGGCACGGATAGCGGCCTACGATGGCCCCGCCACGGCAACCCGGCTGAATGCGGTGGTGGTGCCCAACCCGGAAGCCATGCGCGAGGCCGAAGCCTCCGATGCGCGCCGTGCCCGTGGCGAAACACTGGGCCCGCTGGATGGCATTCCCTACACCGCCAAGGACAGCTATCTGGTGAAGGGGCTGACTGCTGCTTCGGGCAGCCCGGCCTTCAAAGAGCTGGTGTCCCAGCACGATGCCTTCACTATTTCCCGCCTGCGCGCCGCCGGTGCCATCTGCCTGGGCAAGACCAATATGCCGCCGATGGCCAATGGCGGCATGCAGCGTGGCTGTTATGGCCGCGCCGAAAGCCCTTATAACGCCAACTACCTGACCGCGCCGTTTGCCTCTGGCTCGTCCAACGGGGCCGGTACTGCCACTGCCGCCAGCTTCGCCGCCTTCGGCATGGCGGAAGAAACCTGGTCTAGCGGCCGTGGCCCCGCCTCCAACAACGGCCTGTGTGCCTATACCCCGTCGCGCGGGGTGATTTCGGTACGTGGCAACTGGCCGCTGACCCCCACCATGGACGTGGTGGTGCCCTATGCCCGCACCATGGCCGACCTGCTGGAAGTGCTGGATATCATCGTGGCCGACGACCCGGTCACCCGTGGTGATTTGTGGCGTCTGCAACCCTGGGTGGAGATTCCCAAGGCATCTACCGTGCGCCCGGACGCCTATCCGGCCCTGCTGTCCCGGCCCGAAACGCTCAAAGGCAAACGCTTTGGCGTGCCGCGCATGTATATCAACAAGGACGAACTGGCCGGCACCAGCGCTGCGCCCGGCATCGGCGGCCCCACCGGCCAGCGCATCCATACCCGTGCCTCGGTAATCGACTTGTGGGAAGCCGCGCGGCAGGCGCTGGAAGCCGCCGGTGCAGAAGTGATTGAGGTGGATTTCCCGCTGGTGTCCAACTGTGAAGGCGACCGGCCCGGCGCACCCACCGTGGCCAATCGCGGCATCTTGCCGCCGGACTTCCTGCACGATGAATTATGGGAATTGTCCGGCTGGGCTTTCGATGAATTCCTGCGTGCCAACGGCGACCCCAAGCTCAACAAGCTGGCGGACGTGGATGGCCCGCAAATCTTCCCGCACGACCCCGGCACCCTGCCCAACCGCGAGGGCGATCTGGCAGCCGGCATGGAAGAGTATGTCAACATGGCCAAGCGCGGACTGAAGTCCTTTGACCAGATTGCCAGCGTGCCGGACGGGCTGCGCGGTCTGGAGAAAATCCGCAAGCTGGACCTGGAAGACTGGATGGACGAACTCAGGCTGGACGCGGTGCTGTTTCCCACCGTAGCCGACGTTGGCCCGGCTGATGCCGACGTCAACCCGGCTTCCGCCGACATCGCCTGGAGCAACGGGGTATGGGTGGCCAATGGCAACCTCGCCATCCGCCACCTGGGCGTACCCACGGTGACCGTGCCGATGGGCGTGATGGCCGATATCGGCATGCCGGTGGGCCTGACCTTTGCCGGACGCGCTTACGACGACAACGCACTGCTGCGTTTTGCCAGCGCCTTCGAGGCCACCGGCAGCAGACGGATGATTCCGCCGCGCACCCCGGCACTCGGCCAGTAAGCCACGACCGCCGTACAAAGCAGAAAAAGCCAACCCTTGCCGGTTGGCTTTTTGTTTTGCAGCCGGGCAGGGTTGTACGGCAGGAGTGTGCAGGGGCCTGCTGCATGGCGCGATTTGTGCTTTCGATCTGGCTATCCGTCACATCAATATATAGTGTGGCTGAAACGGATACCCGATCAGCCGGCATGAGGAGGCAGGATGCAACAGACCATTGCACTGGAAACGGCAGGTGGCTTGCTACAGAGCCTGGGGACTGCACAGTTCACCACGCGCCTGTGGAGCTGGCTGCACGGGGTGGTCGACCCGTGTTCCTATCACATGACGGCGCTGCGTTTTCGCCGTGGCAGTCAGCAGCAAGCGGTGGAACAGCTGGATGTGCTGTTTTTTGCCGGTAATGCCGACCCGGAAGAAACCCGGCTTGCATTGTCGCTCTACCAGCAGGACATGGAGTGGAAGCAGGATCGCCAGTTATTGCAGTTCATCGAACAAGTGCAGGACCCGCAGCTGGTGTTGTCGCGCAACGAGGTTTACCCGCCTACCGCCTATGGCCGCATGATTGCCCAGAGCCCGCTGGGCGAAGAGTGCAGCTTGCTGGGCTGTGAAACCGACTATGTGTATTTGCTGTCGATCTTTCGCAACCGCCACACGCCTTCCTTTACCCTTGGCGAACTCAGCCGCCTGCGCCAGACCTGTCATTTCCTCATTCCCTTGCTGGCCCGGCATGCCCAGCTGAGTACGCCCTGCATCACCCCGTCGCAAGACACCCTGTTGCAGTATTTCGATCGCTGCCTGCAGTTGGCAGGCAAGCAGCTGTCCGGGCGCGAGCGGCTGATTTGTCACGCCATGTTGCAAGGCTGGTCGGTGCCGCAAATTGCCGAGCATGTTTCCATCAGCCAGTGCAGCGTGCGCACCTATATGGAGCGGGCGCTGGCCAAAATCGGTGTCACCAGCAAGTCCGAACTGTTTGCCTGGTGCGTGACGGTGGAGCAGCGTCACCGCCAGCTTGCGGCCGTGTCCTGAAATCCGAGGACAGACAGTCAGCCCCCCCTCCCGCCATGATCAGGACTGGTTGCACACGGTTCTGCCAAGGGGCGCAACAGCCTCCTGACGCATGACCCTGTGCCGGTCATGAATCAGGAGGCAGGCATGCAGTATCCCGAAAAAATCTATTACAACGGCAGCATCCATACCGGTAACGATTTCAGCGCCATGCACACCGCGCTGGCCATTGGCGGCGGCAAGGTCATTGCCAGCGGCGATGACCAGACCATGCTTGCCATGGCCGGCAGCCAGACCGAGCGGATAGACCTTGGTGGCAAGCAGATCATCCCGGCCTTTGTCGATGGCCATGCCCACCCGCTGGAAGGGCAGCAAATGGTGGGTGATACCGACCTCGACCGGGCCGACAGCGCCGCAGGAGTGCTGCAACTGATCCGCGAGGCGGCCATCGCCCAGGCAGAGGAGCCCTGGGTGTTTCTCGGCGGCATTGATTTGAACGTATTCGGCAGCTACCCCACCCGCCAGCAACTGGATGTCGCCTTGTCAGACCGCCCCTTGCTGCTGCTGGGGCATGACGTGCACAGCGGCTGCCTGAATACCGTAGGGCTGGCGGCGGCCGGCATCGGCCCCGACACCCAGGACCCCAAGGGTGGCATTCATGAGCGCGAGCCAGGCAGCCGGCAGCCCAGCGGCGTGGTGCACGAAGCCGCCCTGTACCGCTTGTTCGGGCTGATTCCGCAACTGGGCCCCGCCCGTTATCCGCAGTCCTTGGCCAAGGCCATTGCCATGGCGCACCGTCTGGGCATTACCGGCTGGTTCGACGCCCGGGTGGATGAAGGCCTGCTGCAAGCCTATGCCGCCGCGCGGGATGCCGGCACGCTCAAGCTGCATGTCAGTGCCGGGCTGCTGGCCACGCCCCGGCATGATCCCGCTGCGCAGATTGCCCGCTTTCAGGACTGGAAACGCCGTTACGCAGGCGACACCCTGCACGTGCATACGGTGAAGATCTTCATTGACGGGGTGACCGAATCCCAAACCGCGGCCTTGCTGGAACCGTACCCGGGAACGCAGGATTGTGGCCTGGCGTTGTGGGAGCAGGGCGCGCTGAATGAAATCGTTGCCATGGCCGATGCTGCCGGTTTCGACCTGCATTTTCACACCCTGGCCGACCGCGCCGTGCGCATGGCGCTGGACGCGCTGGAATGGGCGGCCAAGTGCAATGGCCCGCGTGAGCGCCGGGCACAGCTGGCCCATTTGCAGCTGGTGCATCCGGACGACATGCCCCGCTTCAGCCCGCTTGGTGCCATTGCCAGTGTGCAGGCGCTGTGGACCGCTGCTGCCCCGCAGTTGCAGGCCCTTTACCAGGAAATCCTGGGCCGCGAACGGTCAGCACAAAGTTATCCGTTACGCAGCCTGCGCAACGCAGGCGTCATGCTGGCCGGTGGTTCGGACTGGCCGGTTTCCACCATGGACCCGCTGGCCATCATGCAGACCGGTGTCACCCACCAGCCCACGGATGACCCGGCGGCAGAAGCCTGGAACCCGGACGAGCGCCTGGACCTGCAAGTGATGTTGCAGGCACACACCGTGAACGCCAGCCATGCGCTGCGCTTTGATGATTGCCGCGGCCTGTTGCCGGGCCATGAGGCCAATTTCCTGATTCTGGAGCGCAGCCTGTTTGCGCAACCGATACAGCAGCTGCACCAGACCCGGGTGCTATGCACGGTGTTCCGTGGTGAACCCGTGTATGGCGCGGATACGGATTGAAACCCAGTCGCTGCCTGATTCCCGTTTGTTCACACCATGCCGCCAGCA
Organism: Aquitalea sp. ASV11; assembly: GCF_016429185.1. Taxonomy (NCBI): domain Bacteria; kingdom Pseudomonadati; phylum Pseudomonadota; class Betaproteobacteria; order Neisseriales; family Chromobacteriaceae; genus Aquitalea; species Aquitalea sp. ASV11. Next base: position 6,858 of record NZ_JAELUD010000019.1, on the reverse strand, counting down.
GAGCGGCCATCACTACAAAGGCTGAGAAATGAAGAAACTGATCCATACCTGTTGTGCGCTCGCCCTGCTGGGCGGCGTGTCCGGCCATGCGGCAGCCGATGCCGCTCAGGTCAATGTCTACAACTGGGGCAATAGCCTGGCCAAGGAAACCAATGCCAACTTCCTCAAGCAGAGCGGCATCAAGGTGCGCTATCAGGAGTTCGACAGCAATGACACCCTGATGAGCAAGCTGCTGGTGGGTAATTCCGGTTACGACGTTGTCGTCCCTTCCGATGCCTACTTTGGCCGTCAGTTGCAGGCCGGCATGTTCCGCAAACTGGACAAGAGCAAGATTCCCAATCTGGCCAAGCTGGACCCGGCATTGATGAAGATTCTGGAAGGCAGCGACCCCGGCAATCAATACGGCGTACCGCTGAACTGGGGTACGGACGGCATCGGTATCAATCTGCAAAAAGTGGAGTCGGTACTGGGCAAGGGCGTGCCGCTCAATACCTGGGACATGCTGTTCGACCCCAAATACATGGCCAAACTGTCCAAGTGTGGCGTGTCGGTGCTGGATTCGCCGGTGGACATGTTCGGCATGGGCTTGCACTACCTGAAAAAGAATCCGCTGAGTACCAATCCGGCCGATTACCAGGAAGTGTTCAAGCTGCTGAAAACCATCCGGCCCTATATCGGACAGTTCAATTCCAGCAGCTATGGCACAGACCTGGCCAGTGGCGATATCTGCATGGCCTTCGGTTACTCCGGTGATATCAACACCGCCCGCATTGCCACCCTGGCCGCGCACAAGCCATACACCGTGCAGTATGTCCTGCCCAAAGAGGGCAGCGTGATCTGGTTTGACGTGATGGCCGTGCCCAAAACCGCGCCCAATGCCGACGCCGCGATGAAATGGATCAACCATGTCATTTCGCCCAACGAGGCCGCGGCGCTGAGCAACGAAACCTTCTACCCCAGCGCAGTACCGGCGGCCAAGCCGCTGATCCGGCCGGAAGTGCTGTCCGACCCGACGGTTTACCCCAGCGCCGCCGAAATGAAAAAGCTGTTCACCGTACGCGCCCTGCCTACCGAAATCATGCGGCTGGAAACCCGCTTGTGGCAGGAACTGAAAACCCACTGAACGTCATCGCTTAGCCATTCGGGGTAAACATCATGCAAAGAAAACTGATCGCCATGGCCGTCATGGCCCTGCCGGTGATGGCGCACGCCGGTAGCGACAGCAGCACCGCCCTGCTGCAAAAACTGGAGGCACTGGAGCAGCAGGTAAAGGCCCTGCAGCAAAGCAATGCCCAGATTCCGCTGCTGCAGCAGCAGGTGCAAAGCCTGCAACAGCAACTGGGCAGCAACAACACGGCAGCAAGTACTGGCAATGCGGCAACAGCAAGCGAAAGCGAGGAGCCGGAAACCCTGCAGCAAACCGTTAACAGCCTCAAGATCAAGGTAGACACGCTGAGCGAAGCGGCACAAACCGGGCCGATTGCCGGCCTGAGCGTCACCGGTTTTGTTGACCCCATGTTCCTGTACAACCGCAACAGCAACTCTGCCGGGTTCCGCTTTCTCAACAAGAACAGCGCTTACAACTATTACGACAGCAATCTGGGCGATGTGTATCTGGACATCAAGAAAACCTTTGGCGTGGGGCCGGAGGCACCCAGCGTGGAGCTGGTGATCCAGCCGGACCGCGGTAGCGGTGCCAGCTTCAGCAGTGAAGGCGGCGGCCTGACCAACAGTATTTTCAACCAGGCCAATGTCAACTTGCCGCTCAGTTCCACCGGCACCCTGCAACTGGGCCTGCTACCCAGCCTGGCCGGCTATGAGCCCAATCCGTCCAACCTGACCCAGACGCTCACCCACAATCTGCTGTTCGACTTCAGTGAACCGGCATCCTATCTGGGCATGAACTACAAGCTGTTTACCAACAACTACCAGACGCTGTGGCAATTCATGCTGGCCAACGAGCAGCTCAAGTCGGCTGGTGCCATCGTCAGCCAGAACGGGCGCAGCAACAGCAACAGCACGCCAACACTGGCAGCGCGGCTGGACTACCAGTACACCAGCTCGCTGGACCTGGGCTTTTCCGCCAATATCGGCCGCCAGACCATTCTGACGCCATCCAGCTGTACCAGCGGTTATGGCTACCAGTGCAATCTGGCATCCCCCTTTGGCCGCTACTTGTATGCCGAAGCTGACCTGACCTATACCTGGTCGGACATCCAGTACAACGCCCAGCTGGATTACGGTCAGCAAGCACACAGCGCCTGGAATGGCGGCATGGCGCAATGGTATGGCTTCTCCTTGCTGGCGGCCAAAAAGTGGAATACCGACTGGCTGGGCAAGGTGGGCACGGTGGTGCGGGTGGACTACCTGAACAACAGCCGCAACGGCGGTGGTGGCAGCGGCATCCTGTATGGCCTGAGCGGCAACACGGCCAGCATCAATCCCACCAGCGGCTGGGGCGTGGACCAGCAATGTCTGAATGCCTCCAGCAACAACGGTATGGATTGCAAGGGGACCAACCGCAGTGACATCGCGCTGGATTTGCTGTTCTACCCTGCAGACAAAATGACGGTGAAGCTGGAATACCGTCATGACTTTGCCAGCAATGCGGTGTTCCAGCGCAGCGATGGCAGTCTGTCACGCAATAACGACATTCTGGCCACCCAGTTCATCTATGCATTCTGAACCTGATACAACAGCCGCCCCGCCCGCGCGAGGCGGCTGTTTTTCAAGCCAGCCGGTAGATGGCAATCTCCACCTGCTCGGCCTGCGGATAATGCACTGTCCCGACAAAAACCTGATGGTTGACCCAGTAATAAGGGCCCGCGCCAGTGCTGATTTCTGGCTGGCAGCGACAGTGGTACAGCTCAGCCGGAACCGGCCATACCCCGTCGCGTTCCAGCGCTGCGCCTGCGGGTGACAGATGCAGGAAACCCCGGTTATGCACCAGCAGCACCGTGCCATCGTCCAGCTGCACCGCATAGCGGGCATCCATGATGCCCACCCCGTCCGCGCGTTGCAGGTAATTGTCGAATCCACCCGGCAATACCCGGCCCGAAAGGCCATCCGGCCCGTGCACCACGCCACCGGTGATCGGGTACAGGCAGCGGTAACCATCCACCGTGTCACCCACGGCCATTTCGGGGCCGATATTGACCGAGAGGTTTAACCACAGTTGCAAAGGCGGGGGGACATGTACAGCTTGCATCGGCGCGCTCCAGTCTCAAAAGGTGGGGAAACGCCAGAGGCTACCCCCACTGTCCTGCACTGGCTGTCATCGGATTTGCCGACAACACGCTGTGGCCAGATGCTTACCTCCAGCAGCGCACCAGCAAGGCCAGCAAGGACGCCAGCGCAGCAAACGCGGTGACCGCACTCCAGCCATACCCGGCCAGCAACAAGCTGGCCAATATCGAACCCAGCGACATGCCGATGAACATGCAGACAAACAGTACAGCATTCAGTCGGCTGCGCGCCGCCGGGTCAATCCGGTAGATGACAGCCTGATGGGCGATCAGGCTGGCTTGCACGCCAAGGTCGAACAGCACCGCGCCAGCCGCCAGCAGGCCAAGCTGCGTGTTCAGCGACAGCATGGGTGCCAGACTCAGCATGACAAAGGCCAAGGCAGCCAGCGCGGCACCGGCACGGGTGACCAGCTCCGGCCCCTTGCGATCCGCCAGATGACCGGCCAGCGGTGCAGCCAGCGCACCAGCGGCACCGGCCAGGCCAAACGCGCCAGCAGCGGCACTCCCCATATGGAAGGGGCTTGCGTGCAGCATGATGGCCAGCGTGGACCAGAATGCGCTGAAGCCAACCGACAGCAGTCCTTGCGCAATGGCCGCACGGCGCAGGGCACGATGCTGGCGCCACAGGCCAAGCAGCGAGCCGAGCAAGGCGTGATAGGGCAGAGTCGTGCTGGGCTGAAAGCGCGGCAGATAACGACGGATGGCCAGACCGATGCACAGGATGCTGGCAGCGGCAAGGAAGAACATGGCCCGCCAGCCGTATTGCTCGGCCACCACTCCGCTGATGACCCGTGACAGCAGAATGCCGGTCAGCAAGCCGGTCATCACGGTTCCCACCACCTTGCCACGCTCTGACTCGGCGGCCAGCGTGGCGGCAGCCGGTACGATGTCCTGGGCCAGTGTTGCGCTCAGGCCAATCAGCAATGACGCCGGCAGCAATACCGCCAGCGAGGGCGACAGCCCGGCCAGCAGCAAGGCCAGCATCAGCACGGCAGCCTTGATCAGCATGATGTTGCGCCGGTCATGGCGATCCCCCAGCGGGGCCAGCAGCAAGATACCCAGCGCGTAACCCAGCTGCGTCAGGGTGGGCACCAGGCCGGTGGCCTGAGCGGGCGCACCGATATCGCCAGCCAGTACGCCCAGCATGGGCTGGCTGTAGTAAAGGGAAGCAACCGACAGCCCGGCACCGGTGGCCATCAGCCCGATCAGCGAGCGGGGCAGGGCGTGAGATTGGGCCGGTGTGACCGATGGAGCCACCGGATGTGGCAGGACTTTGGTGGAAGACATGTGCAGCCTCATGGATCAAGTGATGACCGTGACATCATGGCTGTGTGTGCAGTGCATGGGTAGGCGCGTGGATTGAAGATCTGTTATACGTATTGTGTATGACAGTACAAGGCTGACCATGATGGATGACATACAAGAACCGGGCAGTCCGCTGCGGACGAGCGTGCCCTTGCAAGCAGGAACCGGTGAGCGCATCGAGCTGATGCTGACCTTTCTGAAAATTGTCGAGGCGGGCAGCCTGTCCGCAGCAGCGCTGCAACTGGGCACGACCCAACCCACCATCAGCCGTCGGCTGCAAATGCTGGAGCGTTCGCTGGGTTTGCGCCTGCTGCAACGTACCACCCACACCATGCGGCTGACCCAGGATGGCGAGCGCTGTTATGAGCGCGCCAAGGAGCTGCTGGCCGGCTGGGCACGTTTTGAATCCGAACTCAAAGGGGCCAGGGAAGAGCCAGAGGGCGTGCTGCGTGTGATTGTGCCGCACGCCTTTGGCCAGGAACGCTTGATCGGCCCGCTGGCCAGCTATCTGCAGCAGCATGCCGGCATGTCGGTGGAATGGCTGCTGCATGATGACCGGGCCATTCAGGACTACATTGCCGCCGGTATCGACTGTGCGATACAGGTGGGTGAAGTGACCGACCCAGGGCTGGTTGCCCTGCCACTGGCCCAGGTGCCACGCATCGTGGTGGCAGCGCCTTCCTTGCTTGATGGCCAGCCGATACCGCAAGACGTGGCCGAGCTGGCGGCGCTGCCCTGGCTCGCCCTGCGCACCTTTTACCGCAACGAGGTGCAGTTGACCCACTCGGAGACGGGCAGGCACAAGCGCATCCAGATTCGCCCGCGTTTCAGCACCGATAGCCTCTATGCCTTGCGCAGTGCGGCCTTGCAGGGTGTCGGGGTAGGAATAGGCTCGCGCTGGGTGATGACCGAATACCTGGAGCAAGGGCAGTTGATCCAGCTGGCACCCAAATGGCAGGCCGCACCGCTACCGGTCAGCCTGGTGTATCCCTATGCCCGTTTCTATCCGGCCCGCTTGCGTCGTTTTATCGACCTGGTGCGTGCCGAAGCGCCTGCCATTTTTGGCGAGCAGTGAGGACGTATTGAGGAAATGAACGGGCCGCATCAGCCCAGTATTTTCTGCGCCGCCACGCAGCCCCACCATGAGGCCTCCTCAAACAGCGACAAACCGGACAGGTCGGAGTGGGCAAACAGGATGGGTCCGTCCACGGCGCGTAGTGCAGCCAGACCGGGGTTGGCAAGAAAACCCGGCTGCGGACTGGCCATGGCATGGGCGCGTACCGTCAGGCGGGCAGCCAGCATGTGACGGCGCAAGCGTGCACCGTACACGGTGTAAAGGTCTGTCATGGCCTGTTCGAACAAGCTATCCGTACTGGCCGCTGCCAGGTGTTGCCGGACTGCCACCGGGTCGTCATCGGCAAAGGCATGATAGGTGGTGAATACCGTGCGTTCAGGCAGTGCGGTGCGGATCAACTGATGGGTGGCCACCACATAGCCCAGGCTGCGGCTACCATACACCACATTGTCCCAGGCCAGCGGCTGGTGCGGCGGCTCGGCCGGAAAGCGTTCCAGCAGTACATTGCCCACCAGCCAGGGGGCACGGGGTGGTAGATGTTGATGTTCGAAACCCAGGCTGGCCATGTGCGGCAACAGATGCCAGGCCACGTGCAAGGGGATGGCCATGATGACGCGCCGTGCCAGCAGGCGTTGTGCACCATGCGCATCCACATAATCCACCTGTACCTGCAGGCCTTGCTGTTGCACGCGCCAGGCTGCGCCGTCCAGCTGGCGCTCCGGCCCGATGCGCTTGCGCAGGTGGCGTAGCACCGGGTTCAGCCCGTCCGGCCAGGTCAGCACCGCGCCGTCTTCGGCATTGGCCGCATGGCCGCCACGGGCGGCAAAGTAGTGCAGACCGGCCCAGGCCGAGGTGTGGACCAGTGTGCTGCCGTAGTCGTCACGGCAGCAATAATCGAGGTACCACATCAGACCGGGCGCAGTGTAGCCCTGTGCGGCCAGCCAGCTGGCAAAGCTTTGCCTGTCCAGCGCGCGCCAGGCCGGGTCTTCCGAGGCGAGCGCAGCGGGGATGGTAAACACGCGGCGGCCATCAATGCCACGCTGTTGCTGCAATTGTCGGACATGCCAGAAAAAGCGCTGCTGCTGTGCATTGTCGTCGGGGCCAAGGCCACGCGGCAGCAGCCCGTCCTGCCATTGGCCGTCGCGCCATAGTCGCTCGTCCGGAGCATGCACCAGCACCCGTTCGTCAAAGCGGGGGCGCAGGCTGTCGCCACCAGACTCGATGACTCCCATC
>NZ_JAELUD010000197.1:0-327 GCF_016429185.1 Aquitalea sp. ASV11 | reverse complement strand
CTTCATGATATTAACATGGCGGAAATCGCAAACTCAATTGTCATTGCAGATTGATTGCAGCCCCCGCCGGGGCTGGCTTCAGGGCTGGTTTCAGGATTGGGCCGCCTGGGCCGCGCGCAGCTTGTCCCTGTCTCTTATACACATCTGACGCTGCCGACGAACAGTAAGATGTGGGGGGGGGGGGGGGGGGGGGGGGGGGGGAGTGGGGGGGGGGGGGGGGGGGGGGGGGGGGGGGGGGGGGGGGGGGGGGGGGGGGGGGGGGGGGGGGGGGGGGGGGGGGGGGGGGGGGGGGGGGGGGGGGGGGGGGGGGGGGGGGGGGGGGGGGGG
>NZ_JAELUD010000196.1:0-327 GCF_016429185.1 Aquitalea sp. ASV11 | reverse complement strand
ACGCACCCCTGTTCATGCAAGATGCGTTGACTTACCCCCGCCCGGCCTTGGACAATCCGCTTTTGCTTTCTCATGCCGGAATGTCATTGGAATCGCTTGCCGACTTTTTCCAGCCGGGCATTGCGCCTGTCTCTTATACACATCTGACGCTGCCGACGAACAGTAAGATGTGGGGGTGGGGGGGGGGGGGGGGGGGGGGAGAAGGGGGGGGGGGGGGGGGGGGGGGGGGGGGGGGGGGGGGGGGGGGGGGGGGGGGGGGGGGGGGGGGGGGGGGGGGGGGGGGGGGGGGGGGGGGGGGGGGGGGGGGGGGGGGGGGGGGGGGGGGGG
>NZ_JAELUD010000195.1:0-328 GCF_016429185.1 Aquitalea sp. ASV11 | reverse complement strand
CCCCCCCCCCCCCCCCCCCCCCCCCCCCCCCCCCCCCCCCCCCCCCCCCCCCCCCCCCCCCCCCCCCCCCCCCCCCCCCCCCCCCCCCCCCCCCCCCCCCCCCCCCCCCCCCCCCCCCCCCCCCCTTACCCCCCCCCCCCCCCCCCCCCCACCCCCACATCTTACTGTTCGTCGGCAGCGTCAGATGTGTATAAGAGACAGAGATTGTATTCCCGCTCCTGCCACGGCGCGGGGGCAAAGCGGAATTCCTCTGCCGCGCCTTGCTGCCAGCAGTCCCACTCGGCAAATGGCGGCGCACCGTCCCAGGCGGCGCTGTCATGCAGGCGCG
>NZ_JAELUD010000194.1:0-328 GCF_016429185.1 Aquitalea sp. ASV11 | reverse complement strand
CCCCCCCCCCCCCCCCCCCCCCCCCCCCCCCCCCCCCCCCCCCCCCCCCCCCCCCCCCCCCCCCCCCCCCCCCCCCCCCCCCCCCCCCCCCCCCCCCCCCCCCCCCCCCCCCCCCCCCCCCCCCCTACCCCCCCCCCCCCCCCCCCCCCCACCCCCACATCTTACTGTTCGTCGGCAGCGTCAGATGTGTATAAGAGACAGGGCTGGATGAGGCGGTCGCACCTGCCACTGCCATGTCGCTGCAGGGTTTCCGCATTGGCCAGGGCGTCAGTCACGCCAAGTTCGGTTCCGGCGTGGTGATCAATGCCGAAGGCAGTGGCAGTGATGT
>NZ_JAELUD010000193.1:0-328 GCF_016429185.1 Aquitalea sp. ASV11 | reverse complement strand
TGCGCTGAACGAAACCCTGATTGCCGAACTGACCGCCGCCTTCAAGGCACTGCAACTGGACGACAGCGTGCGTGTCATCGTGCTGGCCGGACATGGCAAAAGCTTTTCCGCCGGGGCTGACCTGGACCTGTCTCTTATACACATCTGACGCTGCCGACGAACAGTAAGATGTGGGGGGGGGGGGGGGGGGGGGGGGGGGGGGAAGGGGGGGGGGGGGGGGGGGGGGGGGGGGGGGGGGGGGGGGGGGGGGGGGGGGGGGGGGGGGGGGGGGGGGGGGGGGGGGGGGGGGGGGGGGGGGGGGGGGGGGGGGGGGGGGGGGGGGGGGGGG
>NZ_JAELUD010000192.1:0-330 GCF_016429185.1 Aquitalea sp. ASV11 | reverse complement strand
CCAGGCCTTCGCCTTCGTTCACGCCCTGGGCGATGTCTTGCGATTGCTTGTCGTAGCAGGCCATCACGGCGCAGCCGTGGTAGTCGAAACCCAGCTCGGAGTTGTCGTAACCGATGCGCTTGATGGTTTCGCGCGCGATCTTGATGTAGTCGACATTGGCCGAGGTGGTGATTTCACCAGCCAGTACCACCAGGCCGGTGTTAACCAGGGTTTCGGCTGCTACGCGAGCGTATTTGTCTTCGCGCAGGATGGCATCGAGGATGGCATCGGAGATTTGGTCGGCTACTTTGTCCGGATGGCCTTCCGATACCGATTCCGACGTAAACAGAT
>NZ_JAELUD010000191.1:0-345 GCF_016429185.1 Aquitalea sp. ASV11 | reverse complement strand
TGATTTGCGAGATGGGCTTGTCGCTGTTTTCCCACATGGTCAGTACGTCGGCCAGCATCTGGGTGGGGTGCCATTCGTCGGTAAGGCCGTTGTACACCGGGACGCCGGCGAATTTGGCCAGTTCGTTTTCCACCATGTCCTGGTCGAAACCGCGGTATTCGATGGCGTCATACATGCGACCCAGCACGCGGGCGGTGTCTTTCATCGATTCCTTGATGCCGATCTGCGAGCCGGACGGTCCGAGGTAGGTGACGTTGGCGCCCTGGTCGTAGCAGGCCACTTCAAACGCGCAGCGGGTGCGGGTGGAGGTTTTTTCGAAGATCAGGGCGATGTTCTTGCCCTTCA
>NZ_JAELUD010000190.1:0-351 GCF_016429185.1 Aquitalea sp. ASV11 | reverse complement strand
GCTGGAGCCCCGGCGGGGACTCGCGCGCGGTACGGCTGGCCAAACCGTTTGCCGGACGGCAATTCGGCTTCCACATGCCCATCCACGCCGGCACCATCGTCCACCTCGCCTTCAGCGATGGCGACCCCGACCACCCCTACATCGCCGCCATTACCCATGACAACGAGCGGCCAGACCACATCACCAGCCAATGGCACAGCCGCAATGTCATCCGCACCAAGGCCAACAACAAGCTGCGCATGGAGGATTTGCAGGGCAAGGAACACATCAAGCTGGCCAGCGAATACGGCAAAAGCCAGCTGAATATCGGCCACCTGGTGGATGCCGCCCGCGCGCCACGCGGCGAAGGGT
>NZ_JAELUD010000018.1:0-62054 GCF_016429185.1 Aquitalea sp. ASV11 | reverse complement strand
ATGGCAGCGTGACAATTTTGATCGGGGCCTGGAAATGCTGCGCAAGTCTGGCGCATACCGCGAGATCGAGGCGCGTTACGACCATGTGCCATAGCGACTGCGCCGGACAGCCGCCCGGAATGCTGGCACAATGCCGCCTTTTCGCCGATCTCCCCGTCGTCAAGGAAGCCGCATGACCGCCAAGCCGCCTGCCCGGCACAAACCCGCCCCTGCCGGGCTGCATCCGCGCAATCGCCATCAGGGACAGTATGATTTTGCGGCGCTGATTGCGGCCTGCCCGGCGCTCAAACCACATGTCAAGGCCAATCCGCACGGCCTGCCCAGCATTGATTTTGCCAACCCGCAGGCGGTGAAGCTGCTCAACCGGGCCTTGCTGGCCCAGCAGTATGGCGTGCTGCAATGGGATATTCCGTCAGGCTATCTGTGCCCCCCCATTCCTGGGCGTGCCGATTACATTCATGCACTGGCCGACCTGTTGGCCGGGCCGGGTGGTACGGTGCCACGTGGCAGCCAGATACGCCTGCTGGATATCGGCACCGGTGCCAACCTGGTCTATCCCTTGCTCGCCCATGCCGAATACGGCTGGGATTGCGTCGGCAGCGATATCGACCGCCCGGCGCTGGACAATGCCCAGGCCATCTTGCAGGCCAATCCGGCCTTTGCCGCCCATATTGCCTTGCGCCATCAGACGCGGGACGACGCCATGTTCAGCGGCATCTGGCAAAAGGGCGAGCGCTTTGACCTCACCCTGTGCAACCCGCCGTTTCATGCCAGCCGTGCTGCCGCCGCCGCAGGCAGCGAGCGCAAATGGCGCAACCTGGGCAAGGACAAGCAACTGGCCAGTGCGCGTGCACCTGCGCTGAATTTTGGCGGGCGTGATCGTGAGCTGTGCTATCCGGGCGGTGAAGTTGCTTTTGTCAGCCGGATGATTGAGGACAGCCGCCGTTTTGCCCGGCAATGCCTGTGGTTTACCAGCCTGGTTTCCAGTGCCGACAGCCTGCCCGCCTTGCAGGCCGCCTTGCACCATGCCGGCGTGAAGCAAAGCCGGGTCATTGCCATGGCGCAAGGACAAAAGCGCAGCCGTGTGCTGGTATGGAGCTTTCTGGATCAGGCTGCCCGGCAAGCCTGGGTCGCCGGACGCAGTCAGCAAGACAGCCGGGATGCCAGCGCCTGCTGATTGGTTTATGTTGAAACAACAGCGCCTTCTGCTTTTGTGGTGGAGGCCGACAAGCAAGAACGGGAAGTCATGGACAAGCCATACGCGATTCTGATGGTCTGCATGGGTAATATCTGCCGTTCACCTACGGCGGAAGGCGTGTTGCGTGCCAGATTGCAGCAAGCCGGACTGGCCGGGCAGGTGCAGGTGGATTCAGCCGGTACGCATGCCTACCACGTGGGCGAAGCGCCCGATCCGCGCAGCTGTCAGGCCGCCCGTCGGCGCGGTTACGACCTGAGCAGCCAGCGCGCCCGGCAGGTCACCGTAGCCGACTTCAGCCGCTTTGACCTGATTCTGGCCGCCGACCGCCAGAACATGAGCGCACTGCGCGCCATCTGCCCGGCCACGGCACAGGCGAAACTGGATTACATCCTGGCCCCGCTGGGCGGGAAAACCGCACAGGAAGTGCCCGATCCCTACTATGGTGGAGAGCAGGGCTTTGACCGGGTGCTGGACCTGATCGAAGCTGCCAGCGATGGCTGGATCCACCAGCTGCAACAGGAAGGAATCCTTCCGCCCGCCAGGTGATTGTATTGGCATAATGCCGGGCTGGGCTTAAGCTAGGCTCCCACAGCAAGGCCGATACGGCTGGAATCATCGCAAGGAAATAAATGGGACAGTTTTCTCGGGAACCAATCGCACCAATGGAAGTAGTGCCCAGTCACAGCGCGGACGTCATCCTGCCGCGTCAACCGGGGCGTACCCCGCTGGCGCGCCAGACCGTCATCGTGGTGGGCTCCTCCACCGGGGGCACCGAAGCATTGCGCGTCCTGCTCACGGCTCTGCCGGCCAACATGCCGCCCATTCTCGTCACCCAGCACATGCCGGAGCTGTTCACCAAGTCCTTTGCCGCACGGCTGGACTCACTGTGCCAGCTGCATGTGAAAGAAGCCGAAGATGGCGAGCGGCTGCAGGCCGGCACGGTATACATTGCCCCCGGCCACTCCCACCTGCTGGTCAAGTCTGCTCCCACCATCGGCTACTCCACCTCGCTGCATCACGGGCCGCCGGTCAACCGGCACCGTCCTTCTGTCGATGTGCTGTTCCGTTCGGCGGCCAATCTGGTGGGCAAGAACTGTATCGGCGTCATCCTCACCGGCATGGGGCGGGATGGCGCGCAAGGCATGCTGGAACTCAAGGAGGCCGGGGCCTACAACATTGCCCAGGACGAAGCCAGCTGTGTGGTGTTCGGCATGCCCAAGGAAGCCATCGCCCTGAAAGGCCAGCACGAAATCCAGCCCCTCAGCTCCATTGCCAGCCGCCTGGTGGCGCTGGTGGCCCAACGTCAGCCAACCGCATAAGCAAACACAAGCAAACATGATGAAGTTGCCCATTCTCGTTGTCGAAGACGACGCCGATCTGCGTGAAGCGATTGTCGATACCCTCAGCCTGGCCGGTTATCCCACGCTGGAAGCCGGTGATGGCAGCGCTGCCTTGCAGCAACTGAAAAAAGCACCGGTCGGCCTGATCATTTCCGATGCGCAGATGGCCCCAATGGACGGCTACACGCTGTTTGAAGAAGTAAAAATCCGTTATCCCGGTGTGCCCTTCATCCTGATGACCGCATACGGCATCATCGAACGCGCCATTGCCTTGTTGCGCGCCGGCGCCACTCACTATCTGCTCAAGCCATTCGAGCCGGCCAGCCTGATTGCCGAAGTGGAAAAGCACATTCTCAAACTGCCGGAGGGTGAGCGCGACGAAGCCGTGGCCGAATCGCCGCAAATGCGCCAGCTGCTGGCACTGGCCAGCCGTGTGGCCGGCAGCGATGCCAGCGTGATGATCACCGGCCCCAGTGGCGCGGGCAAGGAAGTGCTGGCGCGTTATATTCACCGGCATTCCAGGCGTCACGACGGCCCCTTCGTGGCGGTGAACTGTGCCGCCATTCCGGACAATTTGCTGGAATCCACGCTGTTCGGCCACGAAAAAGGCGCATTTACCGGCGCGGCACAAGCCTTGCCGGGCAAGTTCGAACAGGCACAGGGCGGTACCATCCTGCTGGATGAAGTCACCGAAATGCCCTTGTCGCTGCAAGCCAAACTGCTGCGGGTGCTGCAGGAGCGCGAAGTCGAGCGGGTGGGCAGCACCCGCATCATCAAGCTGGACATCCGCGTGCTGGCTACTTCCAACCGTGATGTTGCCGGTGAGGTGGACGCCGGTCGTTTCCGCGAAGACCTGTATTTCCGGCTGAATGTTTTCCCGCTGCGCATTCCGGCGCTCGCCGAGCGGCGCGAGGACATCCTGCCGCTGGCACGGCTTGTGCTTAACAAATACGCTGAAGCGGCCGGACGTTCCGGATTAAGCCTCTCCGAAGAGGCGGAACGTCAATTGACGGCCTATAGTTGGGAAGGTAACATCCGCGAATTGGAAAATGTCATGCAGCGGGCGGTGATTCTTGCCGCCGGGCCGGCAATTATTGCCGCCGACCTGTTGCTGGATGATGTTTCCGGTTCGACACCGCTTACCCGGACAGAAACCACAGTCCAGCCTATCGTGACGGCAGAGTCCGACATGAAAACGCTGGAAAAACGTCATATTCTGGATACACTGGCAGCAGTGGGAGGCATCAAGAAGCTCGCTGCTGAAAAACTGGGCATCAGTGAACGCACCTTGCGCTACAAATTGCAGCGCTACCGCGAAGAAGATGGCCAGGATGAGGATCCGGATGACCTGGACGTACGCAGTACGGAGTAGCCATGTCGATCAATAATGTAGACCAGATGTTGAGCGAACTGCGGGCCGCATCGGCCTTGGCCGGTGGCAAGCCGGCCGCGCAGACGCAGGAAACGTCGCAAGTTGACTTTGCCGATGTTCTCAAATCCACCATTGAGCAGGTGAATTCTGCTCAGCAAACTTCGCAGGAAATGCAGAAGCAGTTCGAGTTGGGAGATGAGGGGGTTAACCTGCAGGACGTGATGGTCTCCTTGCAGAAAGCCAGCCTGTCGTTCCAGACCATGGTCCAGGCGCGCAACAAGCTGGTGTCCGCCTATCAGGAAATCATGAATACCCAGGTATAGCCTGGCCGTCACCCCATGCTGTGGTTGCCGGCAGTGGCTGTGCCTGAAACTAAAACCACTGTATGGCTGATCTGGCAGAACAAAACCCGACTCCTGTTTGGCGAACCCGGCTCAATGAAGCAACAGACCGCTTCAAGTCGCTTCCCAACAATAAAAAGATCCTCTTCCTGGTGGCCCTGGCCGCCATTTTCTCTGTCATTGTCGGTGCCGTTGTCCTGAACCGGCAGCCCAGCTATAAAATCCTGTTTTCCAATATTGCCGACCGTGACGGCGGTCAGGTTACGGCTGCCCTGCAGCAAATGAACATTCCTTATCAGTTGGGCGATGGCGGAACCGTGTCCGTACCGGCTGACAAGGTGTATGACGCCCGTCTGCGCCTGGCTGCCCAGGGCCTGCCCAAGGCCGGTGGGGTCGGCTTCGAACTGATGGACAACCAGAAGTTCGGCATCAGCCAGTTTGCCGAACAAGTCAATTACCAGCGCGCCATTGAAGGCGAGCTGGCCCGCACCATTGAGGCCATCGGTTCGGTGGAAACGGCCCGTATTCACATTGCCATTCCCAAGCAAAGCGTGTTTGTGCGCGACCAGCAACAGCCAACCGCCTCGGTGATGCTGAACCTGTTCCGCGGCCGCACGCTGGATCAGGGCCAGGTGGCCGGCATCGTGCATCTGGTGTCCAGTGCCGTGCCGAATCTGCCAGTGAAGAATGTCACGGTGGTGGATCAGGACGGCAACATGCTGTCCAAGCTGTCCGACAAGGACACTGCCGGCATGGACCAGACCCAGCTTGGCTATGTGCGCCAGGTGGAAGATGGCTACGTCAAGCGTATCGAAAGCATTCTGGAACCCATTTTCGGCCAGGGAAACATTCATGCCCAGGTAACGGCCAATGTGGATTTCTCCGAAGTGGAGCAGACTTCGGAAAGCTATCGTCCCAACTCGTCACCCAATCCGTCCGCCACCCGCAGCCAGCAAATCGTGGAGCGGCTGGGTAGTGGCGCTGCCAATGCCGGTGGCGTCCCCGGCGCACTGTCCAATCAGCCTCCATCTGGTGCTTCCGCTCCGATTACCTTGCCGCCGGGTGCTGCACCGGGTACGGCCACCTTGTCGGGTCAGGCCATGGGCCAATCGGGTGCGCTGGAACGTGACATCACCACCAATTACGAGGTGGACAAGACCATTCAGCACACCAAGATGCCGCAAGGCGTGGTGAAGCGCCTGTCTGCAGCCGTGGTGGTGAACTACCGCAAGATGCCGGACAAGAACGGCGAGATGAAACCCACGCCGCTGACCGCCCAGGAAATCCAGCAGATCAATAATCTGGTCAAGGAAACCATGGGCTACAACGGTCAGCGCGGTGACACGCTGAACGTGGTGAATGCCGCCTTTGCCGATGCCGCGGTGCCAGTGACCATGCAGGAGAAGGTGACCGACTACCTCACCAACAATGCCTCCAGCCTGATCAAGTACGCCTTGCTTACCATTGCCGTGCTGTATTTGCTGTTTGGTGTGGTGCGGCCTATCGTCAAGGACCTGGTCAAACCGCAGGATGCCGTCAAGAAAGGCCCGGATGGCAAGCCGCTGGCAGATGCCGGTGGGCGCTTGCTGGCCGTTGCCGGTGACGATGAGGGTGGTGCCGAGGGTGCGGCTGCTGGCGGCAAGGGTGCCGTGGCGACCAACCCGGATGGCACGCCGGAAAATCCGAAGGATGCCCAGATGCGTCAGTACAACCAGAATCTGGAAGCCGCTCGTGAGCTGGTGAAATCTGACCCGCGCATGGCAGCCCAGATCATCAAGGAATGGATAAGCTCCGATGAGTGATAACGGTGTGCACCGCAGTGCGGTTCTGCTGTTCAGCCTGGGGCAGGCCGAAGCGGTTGAAGTGTTCAAGTATCTGGGCCCCAAGGAAGTGCAGAAGATTTCGCTGGCCATGGCGGCCATCAATAATCTGAGCTACGACCAGATCGACGACATTGTCGGCAAGTTCCGCGAAGAGTGTGCGGCGCGCGCCAGCATCGGCGCGTCGGACGAATATCTGCGCAATGTGCTGATCGAAGCGCTGGGCCCGGACAAGGCGGCCAACCTGTTGGACAAGATCATGCAGGGCAACGATCACAGTGGTATCGAAAGCCTGAAGTGGATGGACCCGTCCTCGGCGGCCGATCTGATCCGCCACGAGCACCCGCAGATTATTGCCACCATCCTGGTGCATCTGGAGCCGGACCTGTCCAGCTCCATCCTGTCCTTCTTCCCGGAGCGGCTGCGCAACGAGGTGCTGATCCGTACCGCCACGCTGGAAGGCGTGCAGCCGCAGGCGCTGCGCGAACTGAACGACGTGCTGACCCAGCTGTTGTCCGGCTCGGACCGCATCAAGAAGAGCGCATCCGGCGGCATCAGCCTCACGGCGGAAATCCTCAACTTCATGGGGTCCAATGTGGAAGGTTCGGCGCTCAACTACATCCGCGAGTACGACCCGGAACTGGCGCAGCGCATCCAGGACAAGATGTTCGTGTTCGAGAACATTCTCGACATCGACGACCGCTCCATCCAGACCATCCTGCGCGAAGTGCAGTCCGATTCCCTGGTGGTGGCGCTCAAGGGCACCAGTGCCGAACTCAAGGACAAGATCTTCCGCAATATGTCGCAGCGTGCGGCCGAAATGCTGCGTGACGATCTGGAATCCAAGGGACCGGTCAAATTGTCCGAGGTGGAAGCCGAACAGAAGGAAATCCTCAAGGTTGTCCGCAAGCTGGCCGACGATGGCCAGATCGTGCTAGGCAGCAAGGGTGGTGACGAAGGCCTTGTCGAATAATCCCATCATTCCGGGTGAGCAACTGCAAGGCTGGCAAAGCTGGACGCCAACCGAGCTGACCCAGGGCGACGACGGTTTCAGCCCGACCCAGCTGGCCGGGCTGGAAGCCTTGCGCCGCCATCTGGAGCAGGCACCCACGGTCGCCGATGCCCAGCGGGCAGAAGGGGAGGAGGAGCCATCTTCCCCGGGCGAAAATGCCCCCGAAGCCGAAGAGCCGGCTGCGTCCGGCTATCCAACGGCCTCCGAGCTGGAAGCCATTCACCAGGAAGCGTGGCAGACCGGTTACGACGAAGGGGCGCAAGCGGGCCATGCCGAAGGTTTGTCCATGGGCTTGCAGCAGGGGCATGATCAGGCTGTGGCGCAATTTGCCCAGCTGTGGACGCCGATGCAGGACTTGGCCGCCAGTTTTTCCCGTGAAATCAGCCGGGTGGAAGAGGAGCTGTCCGGCACCTTGCTGTCACTGGCCATGCAACTGGCCGAGCGCCTTGCCGGTGAGCATCTGGCACAAAGCGATACTGCGATCATCGCCCAGCTGCGTCAGGTACTGGGCGAGCTGCCTGCCACCATGAGCCAGGCCCGGCTGCGGGTGAACCCGGCCGACCTGGAAGCGGTGCGGCAATTCTTGCAACAGGAAACCCCGGAAACCCAATGGCAATGGATTGAAGACCCGCATATCCAGCGCGGCGGTTGCATCATCGATACCGCAGCCTTGCAGCTGGACCTGCGTCTGGCTTCGCGTCTGGCTGCACTGCGCAGCGCCATGGGTCTGGATGCCGAGCACAATGACTACCCTGATTGACCGCCAGCGTTCCTTTCTGAATGACTGCATGCAGGCTGCACAGGAAGCACCGCTATGGCAGCCGTGCGGGCGTTTGCTGCGTGTCACCGGCATGGTGATGGAAGCTACCGGCATCAAGCTGCCGGTTGGTAGCGCCTGTCAGGTTGAACTGGCGGACAACCATGTGGTGGAAGCCGAAGTAGTGGGTTTTTCCGGAGACCGGGTATTCCTGATGCCGCTGGCCAATGTGCACGGCTTGCTGCCGGGTACGCCGGTGCGGCCGATGACGCCCTGTCATCCGCCCAGCTACGGGCAAAGAGTGGTTTCCGCCCGGGTCAACGGCCCGGCCGGGCGTCAGGTGCCGGTAGGTGAAAGCCTGCTTGGCCGCATTCTCGATTCACTGGGCCGTCCGCTGGATGGCAAGGGCCCCATTCATCCCGAAGCCTATTTCCCGCTGCACAGCCAGCCAATGAACCCGCTGGACCGCTCGCCGGTAAAGCAGGTGCTGGATGTGGGCGTGCGTGCCATCAACGGCCTCTTGACGGTAGGGCGTGGCCAGCGTCTCGGCCTGTTTGCCGGCTCCGGTGTCGGCAAGTCGGTACTGCTGGGCATGATGGCCCGCTTCACCCGCGCCGATGTGGTGGTGGTGGGGCTGATTGGCGAGCGGGGGCGCGAGGTCAAGGACTTCATCGAGAACATTCTGGGCGAGGAGGGCATCGCCCGCGCCGTGGTGGTGGCTGCACCTGCCGACATGCCGCCGCTGATGCGCCTGCATGGCGCGGCTTATGCCACGGCCCTGGCCGAGTATTTCCGCGCCCAGGGCAAGGACGTGCTGTTGCTGATGGATTCGGTCACCCGTTATGCCATGGCGCAGCGTGAAATCGCACTGGCCATTGGTGAGCCGCCGGTGACCAAGGGCTATCCACCCTCGGTGTTCGCCCGCCTGCCACAGTTGATTGAACGGGCCGGTAATGCGGCAAATGGCGGCGGCTCGATTACCGGTTTTTATACCGTGCTGTCCGAAGGCGACGACCAGCAAGACCCGATTGCCGACTCGGCACGTGCCATTCTGGATGGTCACTTTGTGTTGTCGCGCGAGCTGGCCGAAGCAGGTCACTATCCGGCCATCGACATCGAACAGTCCATCAGCCGGGTGATGGTGGATGTGGTGTCGCCCAAGCAGATGGATCAGGCGCGCTACTTCAAGCAGCTGTACTCACGCTACCAACGCAATCGCGACCTGATCAGCGTGGGGGCTTATGTGCCGGGCTCCGACCCGGTACTGGACGAGGCCATGCGTCGCCAGTTGCAGATGACCAGCTTCCTCACCCAGCCCATGCACGAATCCCAGGACTACACCACCAGCCAGTTGCAACTGGAAAGCGTACTGGCGTAAGGCGCTTAGGCCATGGCACAGAGCAAATACACCTTCCTGATCAAGCTGGCCGAGGACAAGCAGGCTGCGGCAGCCGAGCGCATGCGCCAGGCGCAGGCCAAGGTGCTGGACGCGATGAACCGGCAGGAGCAGCTGGAAAATTTCCGCAATGAATACCGCGAGCGGCTGACCACCGGTGGGATGAAGGGCATGAGCATTGCCCAGTGGCAGGACTTTCAGAAATTCCTGGGCCGGCTGGATGAAGCCGTGCGCATCCAGCAGGGCGATACCGAATTTGCCAAGCAGCGCTTCATCATGGAGCGACAGGCCTGGCGCAACGAGCACAAAAAGCTCAAGGCCTACGAAAAACTGCTGGAACGGGAACTGGAGCGCGAGCAGCTGGTACAGGCGCGGCGCGAACAAAAAACGACGGATGAATTTGCCACCCGTCGTTTCTGGGACCAGACCCACGGCGACGATTGAGTCGTACCTTCAGGGTCTTTGCACTTAGGCCGGCAGCAAATGCGCCCGGCCCTGCACGGCAATCCCCACCATGCTGCCCGGAGAGGGCAGATTCCAGCTGCTGGTGCGCAATTGCAGCACGGTATTGTCGTGCGGCAATTGCAGGTCGATCAGGCTGTCATGGCCACCGAAATCACACTCCAGCACGCGTGCCTGTGCCTGGGATTGCTGACTGCCCGCCAGTTGCAGTTCCAGCTGTTCCGGCCGCAGCATGATGCGCCCCTGGCCGCTGAACTGGCTGTCATTCACTGCAATGCTGCCCAGCCCACACTCGGCCTTGCCCTGATGAATCTGCGCCGGCAGGATGACCGCCTCGCCCAGAAACAGTGCCGTGGCTTCATCGGCAGGCTGGCTGTACAGCTGTTGCGGGCTGCCGGACTGAATCAGCCGTCCCTGGCGCATTACCGCCAGCTGGTCGGCAAAGGACAAGGCCTCGGCCTGATCGTGGGTGACCAGAATGGCGGTGATGCCGGCATCACCCAGCAGTTGCGCCACCATCTTGCGCATGGCCGCGCGCAAGCCGGTGTCCAGCGCCGAGAACGGTTCGTCCAGCAGCATCAGCCGTGGTTGCTGGGCCAGTGCCCGTGCCAGCGCAATACGCTGTTGCTGGCCACCGGATAGCTGATGCGGCCAGCGTTGCAGCATGGTCTGGTCCAGCGCCACCATTTCCAGCAGCTCGGCAATGCGCCGATTGCGTGCTTCGCCTTTGAGTGTCAGGCCGAAACCGATATTGTCCGCCACCGTCAGGTGGGGAAACAGCGCGCCATCCTGGGCCACATAGCCGATACCGCGCAAATGGGCGGGCAGGGCCCGGCCATCGGCTGCCAGTGTTTGCCCGTCCAGGATGATGCTGCCCTGGTCCGGGTGTTCGAAACCGGCAATCATGCGCAGCAAGGTGGTCTTGCCCGAGCCGGACGGGCCGACAATGGCCACGCGACTGGCTGCCGTGCAGCTCAGCGATACATCCTGTACCGCCTGGGTGGCGCCGTAGTGTTTGCTCAGGTGTTGCAGGTGCAGGGAAGTCATCGTCCGGCACTCCGTTTGGAATGGTCATGCAAAAGCCAGGTGAGTGGCAGCGATAGCAGCACCATCAGCAAGGCATAAGGTGCGGCCATGATGTAGTCGATTTCACTGGTCATCGCCCAGAAACCCGTGGCCAGCGTGCGCGTGCCATTGGGTGCCAGCAACAAGGTGGCTGTCAGCTCGTTGCTGATGGCGAGGAACACCATGGCAAGGCCTGCCGCTGCGCCCGGAGCCGCCAGACGCAAGGTGACCCGGCGCAAGGCCTGTCCCGGTGTGCTGCCCAGACTGCCCGCTGCCTGTTCCAGCTCGGCCGGTGCCTGGGCAATGCCGGCCCGCAGGCTGACCAGCGCGCGGGGCAAAAACATCAGCAGATAAGCCAGCAGGATGGTGAAGATGGTCTGGTAGAGTGGCCGGGCGTAATGGATGGTGATGGTGACCAGTGCCAGCGCGGTGACGATGCCGGGGAGGGCGCTGGTGATGTAGTTGCAGCTTTCTTGCAGCCTTTGCAAGCGACTGACAGCGCGCACCGACAGCCAGGCCAGTGGCACTGCAGCCACCACGGTCAGCACTGCGCCCAGCAGGCCCAGCAGCACGGTCTGTTGCAGTGCAGGCCACAGGCTGTCGTTTTGCCAGGCCTCGATGCCACCCTTCCACAGCCAGTGACCCAGCGTGATCAGTGGCACCCCCAGGCTCAGTGCGGCGGATAGCAGGCACAGCAGTAGCGCAGGCAGTGTCCATGCACCCAGACGAACCGGGGTGATCTGTCGCGCCGAGCCCGAACCCAGCCTGGCGTAGCGTGCATTGCCGCGTGTTCCCGCCTCCAGCCACAGCAGGCCCAGACAGCACAGTGCCAGTACACCGGCCAGCATATTGGCTGCCGGGCCGTTAAAGCTGGACTGGAACTGATCGAAGATGGCGGTGGTGAAGGTGTCAAAGCGCAACATGGCGTACAGGCCATATTCGGCCAGCAGGTGCAGGCTGATCAGCAGGCCGCCGCCCCATATGGCCAGCTTGAGTTGCGGCAGGGTAACGCGCCGGAACACCGCCAGCGGTGTCAGGCCCAGCGAGGCCGCGCTGTCTTCCAGTGCCGGGTCCATGCGGCGCAAGGCGGCGGTAACCGGCAGGTAAATGAATGGCGTGTAGGCAATCACCGACAGCAGCACAGCCGCGCTGATGCCATTGAAGGCAGGTAGCAGGCTGATCCAGGCGTAGCTGTGCACAAAGGCGGGCACGGCCAGCGGGGTCACCGCCAGTGCGCGCCAGCAGCCACGTGCCGGCAGGGTGCTGCGCTCGGTCAGCCAGGCCAGGGTGACGCCCAGCAGCGTGCACAGCGGCACGGTCAGTACTACCAGCAAACTGGTATTGAGCAGAAGTTCAGCCACCCGTGGCCGGAACACCAGTTGTACGACGGTGCTCCAGCCGGTCTGGATGGAAATGGCCACAATGAACACCACCGGCAACAAGGCCAGCAGTGAAACCAGCAAGGAGCTGCCTTGCAGCCAGAGCGGCACTTGCCGCCCCGGCCGACGCAGTCCTGCCGTGCTGGTCTGGCTGTCATGGGCGGACAATCC
The DNA here is from genome assembly GCF_016429185.1 of Aquitalea sp. ASV11. Lineage (NCBI taxonomy): Bacteria > Pseudomonadati > Pseudomonadota > Betaproteobacteria > Neisseriales > Chromobacteriaceae > Aquitalea > Aquitalea sp. ASV11. Next base: position 49,741 of record NZ_JAELUD010000018.1, on the reverse strand, counting down.
GCCCTGTGCAGTACGGGAAGACGATGTCGTCATGTGTTTACAGCAAACCTGCCTGTGTCATCAGTTCTACCGTCTTGCGGCTGTTCAGGCGGGAAGCGTCGATCTTGGGTGCGTCCAGATCCTTCAGCGGAACCAGCTTGGGATTGGACTGCGCGCCCTGGCCGACTGCATATTCAAACGAATTTTCGGTGCGCAGGATGTTCTGGCCACCCTTGCCGGTCACCCACTTCAGGAAGGCCTGGGCCTCTTCCTTGTGCTTGCTGGACGCCAGGACCGCACCGCCGGAGATGCTGACAAACGCACCCGGGTCTTGCTGCTTGAAGTAGTGCAGGGCGGTGTTCTTGCTGTTTTCGCCGGTCTTGTTCTGATCGCCGAAGTAGTAATAGTGATAGATCACCCCGCCGTCGATCTGGCTGGCATTCACCGCTTTCATCACCACGCTGTTGCCCTTGTAGGGCTGAGCGTTGGTTTTCATGGCTTTCAGCCAGGCCAGCGTGGCCGCTTCACCCTTTTGTTCCAGCAAGGCACTCACAATCGCCTGGAAGTCGGCACCGGCCGGTGCTGCGCCCCAGCGGCCTTTCCATTCCGGTTTGGCCAGGTCCAGCATGGACTTGGGTAGCTCTTTCGGGGTCAGGCGGTTCTTGTTGTAGACAAAAACGGTGGAGCGGGCGGCAATGCCTACCCAGCGGCCATGAGCAGGGCGGAAGGCCGGGTCCACCTGCGCGGTGGTGGCCGGGGACAGCGGGGCCAGCAGCTTGGCATTATCCACCAGCACCATGGCCGGGGAGTTTTCGGTCAGGAATACATCCGCCGGCGAGGCCGCGCCTTCCTGTACGATCTGGTTGCCCATTTCGCTGTCACTGCCATTGCGCACGGTAACCTTGATGCCGGTTTCCTTGGTAAAGCCTTCCACCCAGGATTTGGTCAGGCTCTCATGCTGGGCGTTGTACACCACGATACCTTCGGGGCTGGGAGCGGCATGCGCGGTGGCGGCAAACAGACTGGACAGCAGCAGGGCGGTGGTGATGCGTGCAAATGGACGGGACATCGGGCTGATACTCCTTGCATTGTTCAACAGGCAAAGCAGTGCGGTAAGGGTGGACCGCAACTGGATGAAGGCCGGATTGTAATGCAAAGGATAATGATTCGCATTAATTATCTGGTTGGGCGTGTGCTCGGATCAACTGGTGAATTTCCCTGGCATGTAAATTGCTGCATAGCCTCCATCTCTTCAGGGGGTTTAGGCCATGACAATTACTGTAGTTCCGGCGAGCAATGCCAAGGCAATCATGCCCAGCAGCAATGCCGACACCGCCACGCAAGATGCAGGCGGGCTGTTTGCCAGCTTGCTCGGCGCGCAATTGGTCAGTCTCAATCCTGTACTTCCAGGCCAGGGAGATGGTAGTGCCGGCAACGGGAAATCCAGTCAGGACAAGGATTCCACCGCCAAGGACGATACGGCTGCCACCGATAATTCCGCCAATATGCTGCTGGCAGCAATGCCCATGTTGCAGGCAGGCTTGCCCACCACGCCAGTACAAGACAAGCCGCAGGTCAGCACTACGGCCACTGACATCAGCAACAGCATGGTGAAGGACATCGCACTGGAGGCGGCCCTGCCAACAGCGGCGGCAAGCAAGCACGCCAATGGCCTGCAAGCGCAAGAATTGCCGGGCAAGGATGCCGCAGCACTGCAATTCTTGCCGCCGTCTGCCGATCAGCTGGCCGCCAGTCAGGCCGCCAATCAGAATAATCAGCAGGTGCAGCAAGTCAGCCAGACCAAAACCCTGACCATTTCCCAGCCGATGACCGATCCGAACTGGTCCAAGGCGCTGGGCGATCAGGTAATGTCCATGGTCAGCATGAAAATGGACAAGGCCACCATCCAGGTCAATCCGCCGCAACTGGGGCCGGTGGAGGTGACGCTCAAGATGAATGGCAACGACCAGGCACAGGTGCTGTTTACTTCGGCAGTGCCGGCAACGCGTGAAATTCTGGAAAACAACATGCCCAAACTGGTTTCCATGATGGCTTCCAGTGGTATAGCTCTTGCCGATGCACAGGTTTCCAGCGGACAATCCGGGAATCGGCAACAGCAATTCAATCAAAACCAGAATGGCCGCCGCCAGAATGCCGCTGGCAACGATGAGGACGATACTCTGGCTGCCATCACGTCCGCACGCGGGATACTCAGTATCTTTGCTTGATATGGCTCACAAGGGGGCTCTGTTCAGTTCGTGCGGAAATCTGGAAAATAAAATAAGGAAATGGCTTAAGCTTTCCTTATAAACCTAACCGACGGACTGAATACCCATGGCAGAAGACAAAAAAGCGGACAAGGCGGACAAGGGCGAGAAAAAAGCAGGGGGTGGCAACAAGCTGATGCTGGTGGTGGTCATCCTGCTGGTATTGGTTCTCGCTGGCATGGGTGGTCTTGCCTATGTGATGTTCACCAACATGAACAAGCCGCACGACGCTGCCCAGACCGAGCAGACCAAGGAAAAACCGAAGAAAAAGAAGGAAGGTCCGCCGATCTTTGAAAAAATCGATACCTTCGTGGTGAACCTGTCCGGTGGCGATGGCAGCCTGCTGCAAGTGGACATGCAGGCTGAGCTTGGCGATGAAGAAGCCAAGAAGAAGTTTACCGATTACATGCCGAAGATCCGCAGTGCACTGATCCTGTTGCTGTCTTCCAAGACCGCAGCCGAATTGTCCAGCCCGGACGGCAAGGTCAAGCTGAAGGCCCAGGTCAAGCAGATCATCAACGAATCGATGGATTCCGGCGAAGAAGAGCTGGTTCAGAGCGTACTGTTCACTTCCTTCATCATTCAGAAGCAGTAAAGCGATGGGCGACGATATCCTGTCCCAGGAAGAGGTGGATGCCCTGCTCAGGGGCGTCACCGGCGAGGACGAAGATGATGATGGCGCGCAGGACTCACAGGGAGTCCGCGGCTATGATATTGGCCGGCAGGAGCGCATTGTGCGCGGCCGTATGCCAACGCTGGAAATCATCAACGAACGTTTCGCCCGTAACCTGCGTATAGGCTTGTTCAACTTTATCCGGCGCAATGCGGAAATATCCGTCGGGCCGGTGCGCGTACAGAAATACAGCGAATTCATTCGCAACCTGGTGGTGCCCACCAACCTGAACCTGGTGCATGTCAAACCGCTGCGTGGTACCGGCCTGCTGATTTTCGATCCGGATCTGGTGTTCCTGATCGTGGATAACCTGTTCGGCAGCGATGGCCGTTACCACGTGCGGGTGGAAGGTCGGGACTTTACCCCTACCGAGCAGCGCATCATCCGTCGCTTGCTGGAAGTGGTGTTTACCGAATGCCAGAAGGCATGGGAACCGGTACACCCCATCGAGTTCGTCTATCTGCGTTCGGAAATGAATACCCAGTTTGCCAACATTGCCACGCCAACCGAAGTGGTGGTGGCCATGACCTTCCATATCGAACTGGGTGCCGGTGGCGGCGACTTCCACATCTGTCTGCCTTATTCCATGGTGGAACCCATTCGCGACGTGCTGTCCAGCACCATGCAGGCGGACCGCACGGAAGTGGACAATCGCTGGGTCAGCCTGATGACCCATCAGGTACAGGCGGCCGAGGTGGAACTGGTGGCCACCCTGGCGGAAACCAAGGTCACGCTGGGGCAGATTCTCAATTTGAAAAACGGGGATGTAGTGATGCTGGAAGTGCCTGACACCGTGGTAGTGGATGTGTCCGGCATACCGGTTCTGGAGTGTCACTATGGTACCGTCCAGGGCCGTTACGCCCTGAAGGTAGACAAGGTATTGGCCGGGGCTGGCGAGTTCGCCGAGCCCGCAGGAGAAAGCAAGCAATGACTGAGCAGCTAGAAGAAGGTCAGAACCCGGGGGCGGGTGAGGAAGAGGTATCAATGGATGACTGGGCTGCCGCCATGGCAGAACAGGAAACCACCGATGCCGCGCAGGCTGAGAATGTGCAGCCGGCTACCAACCTGTTTCAGGAGCTGGGCAGCGGTGAAGCCGCGCTGAATGTCCCCAGCAACCTGGACATGATTCTGGATATTCCGGTCCAGCTGACGGTGGAGCTGGGCCGGACCAAAATTGCCATTCGCAACCTGTTGCAACTGGCGCAGGGTTCGGTGGTGGAACTGGACGGACTGGCTGGCGAGCCGATGGACGTGCTGGTCAATGGCTGCCTGATTGCCCAGGGCGAAGTGGTGGTGGTGAACGACAAGTTCGGTATCCGCCTGACCGACATCATTACCCCGGCGGAACGCATCCGTCGCCTGCAAAAGTAATGTGCACAACAATCAGACCTGTTGCGGCGATGCTGGCTGCCTGCTCGGCCATCGCCCAGGCCGGGACGCTTGCTTCCCAGCCGCTGGTGGCTGCCAGCAGTCCCACGCCGGTCAGCAGCCTTTTGCAGGTCATTCTTGGCCTCGCTGTGGTGCTGGCTGCCATTGTCGGCCTAGCCTGGCTGTTTCGCCGCATGTCCGGTGGCATGCTGGGCGGCAGCAACCGCTTGCGCGTGGTCAGCGGCGTGCTGGTGGGACAGCGTGAAAAGGTGGTGATTGTCGAGCTGGAAGGCGAATGGCTGGTATTGGGTGTCACCAGCCATAGTGTCAACCTGCTGACCAAGATGGACCGCCCGCCCGATGCCGGGACTGATGTCGTGCAGCCTGGCGAGCCCTTTGCCCGCTGGCTGAAGGCGGCCATGGAAAAGGGCCGTCAGAAATCCGAAGCCGTAAACAGATAATGAAATTCACATCTCGCGTGTTGCCCTGGCTGCTGCTGGGGCTGCCCATGCTGGCACAGGCTGCCGGCCTGCCCTTGATGACCAGTACCCCGGGCGCCGGTGGCGGTCAGAATTATTCCCTGTCCTTGCAAATGCTGTTGTTCATGACAGCGCTGGGTTTCATCCCGGCCATGCTGTTGATGACCACTGCATTCACCCGCATCGTCATTGTGCTGTCCCTGCTGCGCCAGGCCATGGGCGTAACCCAGTCGCCACCCAATCAGGTGATTCTGGGCTTGTCGCTGTTCCTCACCCTGTTTGTGATGGGGCCAACCTTCGATCAGGTGTACAACAAGGCCTGGGCGCCGTTCTCGGACGACAAGATCAGCTTCAACCAGGCGGTGGAAGAGGCCAGCAAGCCGATGAAGGCTTTCATGCTCAGCCAGACCCGTGAGAAGGATCTGGCCTTCTTCATCGAGATTTCCCGCTCGGAAAAACCAGCTACCAAGGCTGATGTTTCCATGAAAACGCTGATTCCGGCCTATGTCATCAGCGAACTGAAAACCGCGTTCCAGATCGGCTTCATGGTGTTCATCCCCTTCATGATCATCGACCTGGTGGTGGCCAGCATCCTGATGGCCATGGGGATGATGATGGTGTCACCGGTCACCATATCCTTGCCCTTCAAGCTGATGCTGTTTGTGCTGGTGGACGGCTGGACCCTGCTGATGGGTTCGCTGGTCCAAAGCTTTTATACGGGCTAGGCATGGAATTCCACCCCATTACGCCGGACATGCTGCCGCTGTGTCATGCCTTGTGTGCCGATTGCATAGCCGCCTTGCCGGATGATGCCTACCCGCTGGCCGCCCGCCTGGCCTGGGCCGGTATCTGGGATGATGAAACCGCTTCAGCCTGGGCTGCGCGCCTGTCCGCCAGCTGGAGCGTTGCCGTCAGCGCGGCTGGTGAGTTGCTGGGTTTTGCCTGGCTGACCCATGCCGGAGAGTTCGACATGTTGTATGTGACGCCTGCTGCGCAGCGACGGGGGCTGGCATTGCAGATGATCCGTCAGCTGGAAGAGACGGCGGCGCAGGCCGGGCTTGTGGCCCTGCATGCCTGGGCCAGTCATGCAGCCCGGCCGGTATTCGAACAGGCGGGATATGCGGTGTTGCGCGCCAATACCGTGATGCGGGATGGCGTAACACTGGAAAACTGGCTGATGGCCAAAGGCGGCTGGCAGGAGCCTGCCGACGCAAGGAGAGAATCATGAGTCCGGAACTGGTCATCAATCTGGTGCAGAACGCACTGTATATCCTGATCATCGTCTCGGCACCGGTGCTGCTGGTGTCGCTGGTAGTAGGCCTGTTGGTCAGCGTGTTGCAGGCTGCCACGCAAATCAACGAAATGACGCTCACCTTCATTCCCAAGCTGCTGGCCATGTTTCTGGTGCTGGTGCTGGCCGGGCCGTGGATGCTCAATACCCTGGTGGAATACACCACCCGGCTGTTCCAGAGCATTCCCAGCGTGATTGGCTGACGTCACACCCCATGTTCAGTATTTCTGATGCACAGATCAGTGCACTGGTTACGATGTTTGCCTGGCCCTTTGCCCGCATCATCGGCCTGTTCCTGGTGGAACCCTTGTATGCCTATCGCGGTGTACCGCGCCGCTTCAAGGCCGGTTTCGCGCTGATGCTCACCGTGCTGGTGGTGCCATTGCTGCCACCGGTGCCAGCCGTGCCGGTATTTTCCGCAGCAGGCATCGCCATTTTGTTCCAGCAATTGCTTATTGGCCTTGCCATGGGCTTTGTCATGCGGCTGACCATGACAGCGGTGGAAATGGCCGGTTTCATCATGGGTGCGCAGACCGGTCTGGGCTTTGCCATGTTTTTCGACCCCATGCACGCAGCGCAGGTGCCGGTCGTGTCCCAGTTGCTGTCCATGTTTGTATTCCTGCTGTTCCTCACCTTTGACGGTCATCAAGTCGTCATTTCCACCCTGGTGGAAAGCTTCCAGGTGCTGCCCATCGGCATGAGCATGCCAGCCCAGGGGCTGAAGGCGCTGGTGTTATGGGGCAGCCACATCATTTCCTGGGGCATCTGGCTGTCCATGCCGGTGATTGCCGCCTTGCTGGTGACCAACCTGGCCATCGGCGTGATGACCCGTGCAGCACCACAGTTCAATATTTTTACCTTTGGCTTTCCGCTGACCTTGATGATCGGTTTCATCACCATTTATCTGACGTTGCCGTTGATGGTGCCGGCCATCGAACAGATATACGGTCAGGCCTTCACCTTCATGTTGGCCATGCTGAAGGCGAAATAGCTTTCTGCTAGAATAGCGGCCAAATTTTCGGCATTAAACCGGCCCGGTGACGGGCCAAACCAGATTGAGGCAATTATGGCAGGTCATAGCAAATGGGCGAACATCCAGCACCGCAAGGGTCGTCAGGATGCCAAGCGTGGCAAGATCTTCACCCGTCTGATCAAGGAAATCACCGTTGCTGCCAAGATGGGCGGCGGCGATGTCAACATGAACCCGCGTCTGCGTCTGGCAGTGGACAAGGCCAAGGCCGAATCCATGCCCAAGGACAATATCGATAACGCCATCAAGCGCGGTACCGGTCAGCTTGAAGGCGTGGATTATGTCGAGTGCCGTTACGAAGGTTATGGCATTGGTGGCGCTGCCGTGATGGTGGACTGCCTGACCGACAACAAGACCCGTACCGTGGCCGATGTGCGTCATGCCTTCTCCAAGTATGGCGGCAATATGGGTACCGACGGCTGCGTGGCTTTCCAGTTCAGCCATTGCGGTTTCCTGGTGTTTGCTCCGGGCGTGGACGAAGACGCGCTGATGGAAGCCGCACTGGAATGCGGTGCCGAAGACGTGATCACCAATGATGACGGCTCCATCGAAGTCATCACCGGCCCCTATGAATTCAGCGATGTGAAGCAGGCGCTGGAAGACAAGGGCTTCAAGGCGGAAATGGGCGAAGTCACCATGAAGCCGCAGAACGAAACCGAACTGGCCGGCGAAGACGCCATGCGCATGCAAAAGCTGCTGGATGCGCTGGAAGACCTGGACGACGTGCAGGACGTGTACACCTCGGCTACCCTGCTGGATTGATGGTCTGATGCCATACGGCAAGGCTTGCCCACGGGCAAGCCTTTTTCATGCCCGCCATTTACTGATTGTCAGCATCGGCAGCGCTGTCGCAGCAGTGTAAACTGCAGCCATGCCGGGATGTTGGCCGGTTCAAGTCATGCGAAAGAGTCATCATGTACCAGAGTCATGCCGAACGCCGTACGCGTCTGATGCAGCAGATGGGGGAGGGCATTGCCATCCTGCCTACCGCGCCCGAAGTGGTGCGCAATGCCGACAGCCACTACCCCTACCGGGCGGACAGCCACTTTCTCTATCTGACCGGCTTTGCCGAGCCGGAAGCCGTACTGGTGCTGGATGCCGGTGCCGGCAAATCCATCCTGTTCTGCCGGGAAAAGAACCTGGAACGCGAGGTCTGGGAAGGTTTCCGCTTTGGTCCGGACTGCGCGCGTGAAGCTTTCGGCTTTGATGAAGCCTATCCCCTCAGTGAGCTGGATATCCGCATGCCCGACCTGCTGAGTGGCCAGAAATCGCTGTGGTGGAATGTAGGCCGTCAGCCCGCTTTCGATGTGCGGGTGAATGGCTGGCTGGACGCCGTGCGCCAGCGTTACCGCAGTGGTGAGCAGCCGCCCGCGCTGTACCACGACCTGCTGGTATTGCTGGATGAAATGCGCATGATCAAGGACGCTGGCGAGCGCGCCACCTTGCGCCGCGCCGGACAGATTTCCGCCCAAGGCCATATCCAGGCCATGCGTGCCACCCGGCCGGGCATGATGGAATACCAGGTGGAAGCGGAAATCCTGCACACCTTCATTCGCAATGGTGCCCGCTATCCCTCCTACGAAAGCATCGTGGCTGGCGGAGCCAATGCCTGCACCCTGCATTACGCAGCCAATAATGCCCGCCTGAATGATGGCGATCTGCTGCTGATTGATGCGGGTTGCGAACTGAACGGCTATGCCGGCGATATCACGCGCACCTTCCCGGTGAATGGCAAGTTCAGCCCGGCCCAGCGCGATGTCTACGAAATCGTGCTGGCTGCGGAACTGGCCGGCATTGCAGCGGTCAAGCCTGGGGCAGTCTGGAACGAGCCGGGCGATGCTGCGCTCAGGATACTGGTGCAAGGCATGCTGGACCTGAAGCTGCTTGACGGCAGCGTGGACGGGGTGATCGAATCCGGTGCCTTCCGCCAGTTCTACATGCATGGCATCGGTCACATGATCGGCCTTGATGTCCATGACGTCGGCCAGCGCAAGCAAGGTGGACAGTGGCGTACCTACCAGCCCGGCATGTGCACCACCATCGAACCCGGCCTGTATATCCGCCCGGCTCCGAATGTTCCGGCTGCGCTGCACAATATCGGCATCCGTATCGAAGACGATGTGCTGGTGACTGAAACCGGGCACGAGGTGTATACCGCCGACGTGCCCAAAGAAATCGATGCAATTGAAATCCTGATGCAGGGTGTCTGAACATGAAGAACACAGACAGACAACACAGCCGCGACTGCGGCCACGATGGTGGCGAACACGCCGACATCATTATTGTTGGCGGCGGGCCGGTAGGTGCGCTGGCCGCACTGCGCTTTGCCGCCGCCGGACGGCGGGTACTGCTGGTGGAAGCCCGCGCCAAGGATGCGCCGCTGACCGATGCGCGCGCGCTGGCACTTTCCTGGCATAGCCGGGAAGCGCTGGCCGCTTCCGGCGCATGGCCGGAGGACTTGTCCGCCAGCCAGATCGACAGCGTGCATGTGTCGCAGCAGGGGACGTTTGGCCGTACCCGGCTGGATGCGGCTGATCTCAAGCTGCCACATCTGGGCGTGGTGGTGGATTATACGGCGCTCACCCTCGCCATCAATGCCCGGCTGGAGCAGGCTGGCGTGCAGGTGTGGTGGGAAACCCGGGTGGAGTCGGTCAACAGCATGGCCTGCTATGCCACAGTGAAAACCAGCGGCGTGCATGGCGATATCAGCCTCACTGCCCGTCTGGTGGTGCTGGCTGAAGGCGGTGCGCTGGCGGACAGCCTGCCTGGTATCAAGCGTCTGGTGCATGACTACCAGCAATGCGCGGTTCTGGCCGAAGTCAGCACCGAACTGCCGCCGGCCGGTGTGGCGTATGAACGCTTCTCGAAGCAGGGGCCGTTTGCCCTGCTGCCACACGGTGATAATTACATGCTGGTGTGGACGCGTAGCCACGACGATGCCAAGGCCTTGCAACAAGCGCCGGATGAACAGGTGATGGCCGAGTTGCAGCAAGCCTTTGGCGAACGCCAGGGCAAGGTGCTGTCCGTCGGCCCGCGTGCCAGCTTTGCGCTGGCACTGCGCCAGGTCAACCGCGTCAGCAGTGGTCGGGTGGTGCTGATTGGCAATGCGGCCCAGACCATGCATCCGGTGGCGGCGCAGGGCCTGAACCTGGGCCTGCGTGATGCCATCGGCCTGACCGATGCCCTGAACGAGGTCAGCGATCCGGGCGATGCAGCTGCCTTGGCGGTATATGCCGCCAGCCGTAAACTGGACAGCCATGCCGTGGTGGGTTTCACCCATGGCCTGATCAAGCTGTTTGATGGTGACTCGGCCCTTGTCAGCACCTTGCGCGGCGTGGGCATGAGCACGCTGGACAGTGTGCCGCCCCTGCGCCGTGCATTTGCCCGCCATCTGGTATTCGGGCTTTAGGAAAACAATACATGACACAGTACGACGTCATCATCGTTGGTGGTGGCCTGGTAGGTGCCAGCCTGGCACTGGCGCTGGCTGATAGCGGGCGCAAGATTGCCTTGCTGGAAGGCTCAGACGCACGTTTTGAAGATCTGGAGCAAGGCTGGGATGCCCGCATTTACGCTGTCAGCCCGCTTAACCGCCGTTTTCTGGAACAACTGCAAGCCTGGCCCGACATGTCCCGTGTCGGCACCATCGCCAGCATGGATGTCTCTGGCGATGCAGGTGGCCGCATCCAGTTTGCCGCCAGCGATGCCGGTGCCAGCGCCCTGGCCTGGATTGTGGAAAACCGCTGGTTGCTGGCCAGCCTGTGGCAGCGGCTGGCTGCCAGCCCGGTCAGCTGTCTGACTGGTGTGCGACCCGCCTCACTCTCCACTACCGCCAGCACGGCCAGCCTGACGCTGGACGATGGCCGGGTGCTGCAAGCCAGCCTGGTGGTAGGGGCCGACGGGGCCAACTCCTGGGTGCGCAGCCAGACTGATCTGGCCGCCAGCATCAAGCCTTATGGCCAAAGCGGTGTGGTGGCCAATTTCAGCTGCGAAAAGCCGCATGGCAACATTGCCCGCCAGTGGTTCACCGGCGACAGCATCCTGGCCTGGCTGCCCATGGCAGGGAATCGCATTTCCATGGTGTGGTCTACTGCCAAGCCAGATGAACTGATGGCTTTGTCCCCCGAGCAACTGTGTGCCCGCGTGGCGGCAGCCGGCAATCACCAACTGGGGCATCTGGGCCTGCTTGGCCCGGCGGCAGCGTTCCCGTTGCGCTTGATTCAGCCCGCGGCTGTGGTCAGCCAGCGCTTGGCGCTGGTAGGCGACGCCGCCCATACCGTGCACCCGCTGGCCGGGCAGGGCGTCAACCTGGGCTTTCAGGATGCGGCGCAACTGGCCGCCTTGCTGCAATCACCGGGTGATGCTGGCGACTGGATGCTGTTGCGTCGTTACGAGCGCGAGCGGCGCGAAGCGGTAAAAACCATGCAGTTCACCTGTGACGGCCTGTACCGGCTGTTCCATACCCAACATGTGCCCGGCCTGTCCTGGCTGCGCAATACCGGCCTGAGCCTGACTAACCGGCTGACCCCGCTCAAGCGTCAGTTCGCCCGTCATGCCATTGGCTTCTGAACCCGAGGATATTGAATGAACACCACTGTAAAAGCGCTGGCGCTGGCTGGCACCCTGTTGCTCACCATGACGGCCTGCAATGCCAATGCCACCTCCACTGGCACCGAGCAGGTACAGAAAGCCTTCACCACCCGCTTCCCCAATCGTCAGGTGCTCAGCGTCAGCGAAACCCCGGTAAAAGGCATTTTTGAAGTGGTGGTGAAGGGCAAGCAGATTGTCTACACCGATGCTTCGGCCAAATACCTGTTCGTTGGCGACCTGATTGATGCCGATGCCAAGGCCAGCCTGACTGAAAAGAAAATGGCCGAGCTCAATCACGTGGATTTCAACAAACTGCCACTGCAGTACGCCATCAAGGAAGTCCGTGGCAACGGCGCACGCAAGCTGGCGGTGTTTACCGACCCGGACTGCCCGTATTGCAAGCAACTGGAACGTGAAAGCCTGCCGGGCATCAACAATGTCACCATTTACACCTTCCTGTACCCGCTGGCCCAGCTGCATCCTGATGCACCGCGCAAGGCCCGTCAGATCTGGTGTTCCAAGGACAGGCTGAAAACCTGGACTGCCTTCATGCGCGATGGCCAGGAGCTTACCGGCAGCGACAAGTGCGATACCAGTGCGCTGGACAAGGTGGAAGCGCTGGGTGACGAGCTGGGCATCACCGGCACGCCGGGCTTGCTGTTTGCCAATGGCCGTCTGGTGCCGGGAGCCATTGCCAAGGAAGACATCGAAAAGCTGCTGGATGCCAAGTAAACGTCCTGCCAGCATTCCTTTTGCATCATGAAGCTGCCTTTCGGGCTGCGCTGGCTGCCGGGGTCTTGGCACTGGTCTGCGCTTGGTGATGCAGACAGGCTGATGCTGGCGCTCAGCCTGTCCTTGCTGTTGCACGGCCCCTTGCTGTTGCGGTTGCTGCCGGATGGCAGCCCGCAAGGCAAGCCACAGCCCTTGCATGTGCGTTTGCAAGGTCAGCCCACGCCGCTAGCCCGGCCAGCAAAGCCCGCACCACCCGTCTTGCCGGTGGTTAAAAAACCGCCAGTCAGCCCGGAAATCATGACCGGGCACAGCCAGTACCGCCTGCCCAAACAAGCCAGTGCTCCCCAGGCCTTGACGGCTGAAACACTGGCACAGCAAGCACCTGCCAGCGCACCGCAGGCCAGTCAGCCGGCTGTTGCGGCCGATCAGCCACTGCCAGTACAGACTGCCACAGCGGCAACGACCGATACGGGTGCGGATGCCCAGCAATGGGGTGTGGATGTCTACTATGCCGCCCGGCAGGTGGATGCGGTGGCGCTGGAACAAATGCCCATTGTGTTGCTGGCCCCTTACGGGCTGGGCATGGACGATGTGGATGTCACCTTGCGGGTGTATATCAACGAGCAGGGTACGGTGGATGCCGTGCAACTGGTGTCTGCGCAGCCTGCAGGGGTGGAACAACCATTGATTGAAGTGTTCCGTCAGGCCAGGTTCTATCCGGCGGTGCGCGACGGCCGTGCGGTGAAAAGTTTCAAGCTGGTGCGCATTGGCCCGCAGGGTGACAGCGATGCTTCGGCTGCCCAGTGAGGGCGCATCAGTTCGTGGCAAGCGGTGGCAAGCACGCTTGCCGGTTTCATGCTAAATTCAGCCATCCCGGCCTAGCCGGGCAGGTCCGGTCCCAGTGGCAAGGACCGCTTACAGTACAGCGGAACATACCGCTTTTTTATCCGACCACGAAGGAAGAAACATGTCTGATCTGAATACACTGTTCACCCAGGCCCAGGCTGACGTTACCTCGCTGTCCGAACGTCCGGACAACCAGACCCTGCTGCAACTGTATGCGCTGTACAAGCAAGCCAGTGAAGGGGATGTATCCGGTGAGCGTCCTGGCATGATGGATTTCATCAACCGCGCCAAATACGATGCCTGGGACAAGCTCAAGGGCATGGCCAGCGATGAAGCCAAACAAGGCTATATCGATGTGGTGCAAAAGCTGCTGGCTGAGTAATCCGCCGGGAGTTACAGGGATACCCCTGCTACCGGGCCATTACCCGGCAGATGGACGAAAAAAAACCGCTGACCCATTACATGGGCAGCGGTTTTTTACTGCTGTTTCCGCTCAGGAGGCTGCCTTGATGGCCTCTACCGGGTCGACATAGGGGTAGCCAAGATCATCCGCCACAGCCTTGTAGGTGATCTTGCCGTGACAGACGTTCAGGCCGTTACGCAGGTGGGCATTATCCAGCAGGGCCTGACGCCAGCCCTTGTCTGCCAGCTCCAGAGTGAAGGGCAGGGTGGCATTGTTCAGGGCCTGGGTGGAAGTGCGTGCCACGCCGCCGGGCATGTTGGCAACGCAGTAATGCACGATGCCGTCCACCACGTAGATGGGGTCCTGATGTGTCGTTGCACGGCTGGTTTCAAAACAGCCGCCCTGGTCGATGGCCACATCCACCAGCACCGCACCGGGCTTCATATTGCCCAGCATGGCACGCGTTACCAGCTTGGGCGCGGCAGCGCCCGGAATCAGCACCGCGCCCACTACCATGTCCGCCTCGCGGATGGATTCGTCGATATTGGCGGTATTGGATACCAGAGTCTTGATGCGGCCGCCAAACACCATGTCGATTTCTTTCAGTCGCGGCAGGGACTTGTCCAGAATGGTGACATCAGCACCCAGCCCGGCGGCCATGCGGGCCGCATTCAGGCCGACCACGCCACCACCAATCACCACCACGCGTGCCGGGGCTACGCCGGGCACCCCACCGAGTAATACGCCACGGCCTCCCTGGGCTTTCTCCAGCGCATGGGCACCCGCCTGAATGGCCATGCGGCCAGCTACTTCCGACATGGGGGCGAGTAGCGGCAGGCCGCCACGTTCATCAGTGACGGTTTCATAGGCAATGGCCACCGCACCGGATTCGGTCAGCAGCTTGGTCTGCTCCGGGTCCGGTGCCAGGTGCAGGTAGGTGAACAGGATTTGTCCCGGACGCAGCAGACGGCATTCCACCGGCTGAGGCTCTTTCACCTTGACCACCATTTCCGCGCGGGCAAAGACATCTTCGGCAGAAGATGCAATGGAGGCTCCGGACTGTATGTATTGTTCGTCAGTAAAACCGATGGCAAGGCCCGCCTGGGTCTGCACCAATACCTTGTGGCCATGGGCAACCAGTTCGCGCACGCCAGCAGGGGTGAGACCCACGCGGTACTCGTGGTTTTTGATTTCCTTGGGTACACCGATCAACATTACCGTCTCCTTCTGTTATTGGATGGAAGCAACAGCAAACGTCACGGGCAGGGGGGGAGCAGCCGGGCAAGACTGCCTGCACGACAAGCCGGATTGATGGCGTCCAGTCTCTCCGAAGGAGCCTGTGCCAAAGGCGGATTCCCGGCATTGATTGATTTGTAGTATATGGAGCGCGGCTTGGTCTTATTCACTGTTGTTGAAAAAATGGACAGTGAAATTTCATGTCCTAGTCAAAAAAATCAGTGATGAAATGCTGTTTTTACATGCGGCTGAAGCGGGCTTGATCATGGTCAAACAAAGTGTCCCGGCCCGGTACTTTTGCAGGCGTAAACAGTGCAATGCAGCATGGCTGGCGGCAGGCTGGCGCTAATTGAAACGGTAGCAATCACCGCCGGCATGCTTGGCCAGGTACATGGCCTGATCGGCTTCCTGCATCAGTGAATCGGCCGTGCTGTCTGGCCCGGCCAGGCTAAGACCAATGGAAATACCCACCTTGTAGGCATGGGTGCCGATGCGTAATGGTTCCTGCATGGCCTGAATGCATTTGTCGGCCACGGTGCGTACTGCTTCAGCAGCGTGCTCATCCAGATTGCACATCAGCAGGACAAACTCGTCGCCCCCAATACGCGCCAGGGTATCGGTCTCGCGCACGATGGCTTGCAGGCGGGTGGTCACCATACGCAGCGCCTCGTCACCTGCCTCGTGCCCCATGCTGTCGTTGATCTGCTTGAAACCGTCCAGGTCCATGAACAACAGGGCCAGATGGGTGCCGTGGCGGCGCGACTGCGCCAAGGCCAGTTTCAGGCGGTCTGCCAGCAGGCGGCGGTTGGGCAGGCCGGTGAGAGGGTCGTGGTGGGCAATACGCTCCAGCTGGCCTTGCTGTTCGTGCAACTTGCCCAGCAAACGATTGAAGGCGGCAATCAGATGTCCGACTTCATCATTGCGCCGGATCGACAAGGGAACCAGCGGGGTTTCGCCGCGCGTCATCCGCTCGGCATCTTCCGCCGCCTGAAACAGCGGGCGCAGCACGATATACATGCACAGGGTGGCCAGCATGGCAAACAACACGGTGGCGATGATGGAGCCGCGCACGGCAAAGCCTTGCGCATGCCTTACCGTAGCAAAAGCTTCGCTGGCCGGTGTATACGCCACTACCAGCCAGCCGGCGCTGGGGACGGTTACCGTGGTGGATACTTGTTCTTCTCCCCGTGTGTTGGTGGTGATCTCCGTGCCGTGATAGCCGCTCAGGGCGGTATCCTGCAGCGGATTCACGCCGACGGGCGACAGGGAGGCCATGGCCAGCTGCTTCTGGGTGTCGGCAATAAACAATTTGTCGCGTGGCGATAACAACAGGAATCCGCCCTTGCCATTGCCAATACGGGATTTCTGCATTACATCCAGAAAGCCGGGGGCGGACAGTGGGGTGATACCGACCAGGATGGCTGTCACCTGCATATTGTGGTCAAACAAGGGGGTGGCCATCGGCAGGATGGGAATGCGCAAGGCGTAACCGATCACCGGCTTGCCGATATAGCGTTTGCCTTGCTGGGCGGCGTGGATATAGTCGCGGTCCGTGTAACTGTGGTTCTGGCGTCCCGGTGCGGTAGGGTAGTCTGCAATCACCCTGCCTTGGGCGGTGGTGACAAACAGGCCGCCGGGAAACAGGCTTTGGTAACGGTAGTGCTGACGCAGCCAGTCCTGCAGGGCGGCAGGTTGTTGCAGCAGTTGCTGTGGCAGGTCGGTGGCCAGTTGGTCAAGCAGGGCCTCGCGCTGGGTGATCTTGTCATCAATGTCACGCGCAACATAGCTGGCCAGTGTCTGTTGCTGTTCCTGCACCACAGTGCTGAGGTCCTGGCGCAAAAAACTGCCCAGCGCAAAATAGCGCACCACCGTACCCAGGCTCACCAGGCAAACCACCATGATCACCAGACGGGTGATGATGCTGTCAAAAATACGGCGCAGGCTCATCAGTACACGGGAGGTAAAGGAAATGACCGGCCAGTTTAACCGACGTCATTCCTTCCGTATATCGCCAATCCCCTTTTCTTGTTATGGAATTGTCATGGCCGTCGCTGTAAGGCGTCAGGCTTCCTTGCTGCCTTCCGTATCCGGCTCGGTCGGACTGCCGGCTGGCGGAATGAAAAACTGCAAGGGCTGGCGGATAAAGCGTTTGAACAGCAAGGGCAGCAGGGGCAACACCTGATGTCCGGAGAGCTTGCGCGACCGTAGCGCCACCCACAAGGCCAGAATGAAACTGACTGCCAGGTTGGTCAGACCGATCAGCGCCACACCGCCGGCGTAGAGTGCCATCTGCGCCAGCGGCAACTGGAAATCCAGCGTCACCAGGCCAAAAGCCAGGTTGGCGGCCGAGAAGGTAATGTGCCGGATGTCCAGCGGCAAACCCAGCATGATGCCGATGGTGCCGGTCAGGCCCAGAAACAGGCCGAAATAGAAGTTGCCGGCCAGTGCGCCCAGATTGTGTTCCACATAATGCCCCAGCTTCCAGGCGCGGTGCTTGCCCAGCAATCTGTTCAAGAGCGGGTGGTTGGCCAGCCGTTCCGGAATGCGCCGGTAAATGGCCTTGTTGTCGTAATAACCGGCAATCAGCCCGGACAGGAACAGGTAAACCCCGGCAATGCCGGCATGCAGCAAGGCCAGGCTGTGCCACGGGTCCAGATCGTGCAGCAGGTGTGCTGCCTTTTCTGTCGACACCACCGGTGTACCGAACAAGGCCTGCCAGCCATAGGCAATCAGTGCGGCAGTGGGGATGGCCAGCAGCACATTCCCCAGAATGGCGACAAACTGGGTGCGCATGACCTTGGTGACCAGATCGGCCAGATCATCCAGTGCAACACGGCTGCCGCTCTTTTCCTGCTGATGCAGCGCCGCAGCAATACGTGCTGCCGTCATGGCCGGTTGCTTGGTGGCAATGGTGAAGTGCAACAGCTGCACGATGATGAAGCCGATGGCGTAGTTCATGCCATAAGCCAGGCCTTCCCACAGCAAGGGCAGGTGAGCCTGCGCCAGCAGCAGCTTGATCAGCGCCATTACGCCGACAATCAGTCCGGCACCCATGGCGGCGCGCGCCATGCTCCCCCATTCCCGGCGTGTTTCGGCAATATAGTGCTCGCCATGGCGCCCGGCATGTTCGGTTACCTGCAAGGCCAGTAGTTCGGTATTGGATTTGAATACATCGCTGACGCTGTATTTGCGGTTTTCCGCCCGGGCAAAGTCCAGCAGCAAGTGGAACAGTGCAGGATTGCGCGCCGGGTCGTGATCCGGTTCCAGCAGGCACAGCAGGGCACGCAGGCGGTTCAGGCTTTGCAGCAGGCGCAGGGCCTGATAAGTGAGATTGACCGAGATGCCGTTGCGCGAGGCATTCTTGCGGATCTTGCCCAGAATCAGCTCGCATTGCTCCAGCAATACCAGAATGTGCTTGTCGTCCTCCGCCAGCGCTGTGCCATCGGCCAGTGCCTGGCGATAACTGTCGGCATAGCTCAGCACGGCGGCGTTCAGGTGCAGGAAGGGCGACTCGAAGCGTTCGATGTCCGGATACACCCGCACCAGTTCCGGCTCCAGGCCAATGGCCGTGACCCGCGCGCTGAGGATTTGCACCGCTTCCACCATTTGCAGGCGGGTCTGGGTCCAGCCGGTGCGGTCTTGTTCTTCATGCCAGGCCATGGCTTGCCACAGCTGCTGCCAGGTGTCGTCCGGAATACCGGCCAGCCAGACATGATCGCGTTTCCAGCGGAACAGGCGGCCAAAGCGGTCTTGCAGCGAATCTTCACGCACCGGCATGGGCAGCAGCCGTTCACCCACCCGCTTTGACAGGGTGGAGAAAAAGCCGGTATTGGCGAGGATGCCGGACTCGGTATACAGCGGAATCTGGCGGGTTTGGGTCAGTAATTCCAGCAAGGCGCTGCGCAAGGCCTGGCGGTAGTCGGCGTTGTGCTCCAGCAGCCAGCTGAGCGCACGCATGTTCATTACCGCTTGTTCATGCCTGTCGGCATGGGACGGGCGCAGCTGGCGCACCAGCTCGGCCAGTGCCGCACCCGGGGTGATGTTTCCCTGCTGCAGATCGAAAAACAAGGTGTCTAGCGTGGAGTTTGGCAAGGTGAACAGCGCTCCGTGGTTGGTGCCAGCCGCAGGGCCGGGCAGTGTTGCAGCAGTTTCCACTGCACAGCGCAGTGCAATACAGCGCCGCTGTGGGTACTTGACTGAAACATGGGCTGGTAAAGGAAATATCAGACTATTCTTATGTTAATTCAGTTCAATCCAGAGTTTATTAATCCGGATCGAGAGTGCCATTTTTCCGTTCAGCGTTCTGCAGCAAGAGTTTGCTGAATAATGGCCTGAACCGCCATGTGCTGCAATTTACGGCGGTTGGTAATGGCGTAATAGTGTTCTTCCACTCCACTGACTTGCCCCAGCAGGCCCAGCTTGCCGTTTCCGGTAATGTCATCAGCAGAAAATGCCGGTGCAGGAAACAGGCCCGCGCCTTGTTCGCCAAAGGTTTGCAATAGCGCGCCATCCTTGAATTCCCCCACGATTTCCGGCCGTATGCCCAGCTCGTCCAGCCAATGCTCCAGTTGCGCCCGCAGCACATTGTCACGGCTGGGGAGCAGCAAGGGCGCGCGGTGCAGGCTGTGCGGGAAGTCCGCCTGGTAGCGCGCGGCCAGCTCTGGCGTGGCGTAGATCATCACCGGGCAGCGTGCCAGCAAATGCGATTGCATGGCTTGCTGTCCGGCGGCCGGGGCCGGGCGGTCGGCCAGTACCAGATCCAGGCTATGGCTGGCCAGTTCGTTCAGTAATTGGTCGAAAGCCCCTTCCGTGCAGTGCAGTCGCAAACGCTGTGGCAAGGCCAGTGCCGGTTTGAGCAGACGGTAGGCAATGCTTTTGGGGAGAACATCGCTGACGCCGCTGCTCAGGCGCAGCGTGTTGTCCAGTTGTTCGTCGGCCAGCAGCTCCTGCAACTCCTCGCCCAGCTGGAAGATGCGGTCGGCATAGGTCAGTGCCATGCGTCCTGCCTCGGTCAGCACCAGGCCACGGCCTTGCTGCTTGAACAGGGCGCGGCCGATTTGCTGCTCCAGTCGGGAAATCTGGCCGCTTACCGTCTGGGCGCTCATGCCCAGCTGCTGGGCGGCGGCAGTCACACTGCCTGCGCGTGCCACTGCCCAGAAATAATGCAAATGCTTGTAGTTTAGATTGCTGAGCATGATGATTCGAAAAAATCGTAAAAACATTACTATTTTATTTGATTTTTTCGTGGAGAAGAAACATCTATCATGCAGCATCTGAATGTCGTGGCCACGTAAGGGATACGGGCCATCAACCAACCACCACCGAGGGGATAGATCATGAAACGCGTGATTCTGCTGATCGCCACCAATATTGCGGTGATGCTGGTGCTGAGCATCGCCGCCCAGTTACTGGGTATCAACCGCTTCATCACCGCCGGCGGCCTGAACATGGGCAGCCTGCTGGCCTTTGCTGGCCTGATGGGCTTTGGCGGTGCCTTCATTTCGCTGTGGATGTCCAAGACCATGGCCAAGTGGAGCACCGGTGCCCGTGTGATTGAGCAGCCGGCTAACGAAACCGAGCGCTGGCTGCTGTTTACCGTACGCAAGCTGGCTGACCGTGCCGGCCTGCCGATGCCGGAAGTCGCCGTGTATGAGGGCGAGCCGAATGCCTTTGCCACCGGTGCCAGCAAGTCCAATTCGCTGGTGGCGGTGTCTACCGGCTTGCTGGCCTCCATGACCGAGCAGGAAGTGGAAGCCGTATTGGCCCATGAAATTGCCCATATCCAGAATGGCGACATGGTGACGCTGACCCTGATCCAGGGCGTGGTGAATACCTTTGTCTTCTTCCTGGCCCGTGTGGTGGGCTATGTGGTGGACAACTTCCTGCGCCGCAATGACGAGGAGTCGTCCAGCGGTACCGGTATCGGCTACTTCATTACTGTCATCGTGTGTGAAATCGTGTTCGGCATCCTGGCCTCTTTCATCGTGATGTACTTCTCGCGTCAGCGTGAATACCGTGCCGATGCCGGTGCGGCCAAGCTGCTGGGCAGCCCGCAGCCCATGATTGCCGCGCTGCACCGTCTGGGTGGTGTGCATGCTGGTGAACTGCCGCAGAACATGGCCGCGTCCGGTATTTCCGGTGGCGCCGGCCTGATGGGGCTGATGTCCAGCCACCCGTCGCTGGAGTCGCGCATCGCTGCCTTGCAGGCTGCGCGCTGATTCATCCGGGCGGTTTCAGGAGTGAACGATGAGCAGGCCCGGCCTGCTCATCTGCGTTTTATCCGGTCACCTGCCGTCATGGCAGTGAACCAAAAGGAAAGATGAAAACAATGGAATGGCTGAATCTGCTGTTTGCCGGTACGCCCTTGTGGATGTGGCTGATGTTCATGGGCATCGTTGCGGCCTTGCTGGTATTTGACCTGGGCGTGCTCAACAAGGACGACCACGAAATCGGGGTACGCGAAAGCCTGAAGCTGTCGGCCTTTTACATTGCCATCGGGCTGGCGTTTGGTGGCTGGGTGTGGTGGTATCGCGGTGGCGATGCCGGCATGCAGTACCTCACCGGTTATCTGGTGGAAAAATCGCTGTCGATGGACAACATCTTCGTGATGTCGCTGATTTTCAGTGGCATGGCGGTGCCGCGCCTGTATCAGCACCGGGTGTTGTTCTGGGGCATTCTGGGCGTCATCGTGTTGCGTGCCGTGATGATAGGCCTGGGGGCGGTGCTGGTGGCCGAATTCAAGTGGGTGCTGGTGTTGTTCGGCCTGTTCCTGTTGCTGACCGGGGTCAAGATGCTGTTCAGCCAGGAGGAAAGCCACCCGTCGCTGGATGACAACAAGCTGTATCAGTGGCTGCGCCGTCACCTACGCCTGACGCCCACCTTGCATGGCCATCATTTTCTGGTGCGTGGCGAGCAGCACGGGCTGAGCCGCGGCTGGTGGGCGACCCCCTTGCTGCTGACGCTGCTGCTGGTGGAAAGCGCCGATCTGGTCTTTGCGGTGGACAGCATTCCGGCCATCTTTGCCATCACCCAGGACCCCTTCCTGGTGTACACCTCCAACATCTTTGCCATCCTCGGCCTGCGCGCGCTGTACTTTGCCCTGTCCGCCATGGTGCACCGCTTTGAATACCTCAAGTACTCGCTGGCCGTGGTGCTGGTGTTCATCGGGGTGAAAGTGGGGCTGGTGTATCTCAACGATATCCAGCTGGTGCAGTTCCATATCCCGACTGGCGTGTCGCTGGTGGTGACACTGGGCCTGCTGGCCGGTGGCGTGCTGTATTCGCTGTACAAGACACGCAATGAGTCGGGCGACAGTCTGTCCTGAGGCTGATCTGCCGGTTTAATACCTGTTCTGCTGCTGGTCTGGCCGGGCTGTCCCTTTGGGGTCGCCCGGCTTTTTGCTTGTCGCCGGCCGGCTTTGCCGCTAGCATGACTTTTCTTCGGGAGATGGCATTCCTCCCGCCTGTTGGCTGCTTCCTGCCCGGACGTAGCGGCAGCGAACCGCCCGTCCGGGCTGATGATGCCTGCAGGTATCCCGTGCCGGGAGCTGCAGGTGCGTCAGTATGTTCCGGCATTGGGGGTGATTTCGAGTCCTCATTCAGAAGAATTCCATGTCTGCCATTTCCCGTTCCGAAACCCTTGCCATGCTGCCGCGCATGAGCAAGCTGCTGTTACTGGCCTGCCTGGTTGCCCTGTTGGCCGGTTCTGCTTCTGCCTTCTTTCTGCACAGCCTGGTGTGGGCCACGTCCCTGCGCGTAAGCCAGCCCTGGTTGTTGTTTCTGCTGCCGCTGGCCGGTTTTGCCGTGGGCTGGGTCTACTTGCGCTATGGCCGTCAGGTGGAGGCCGGCAATAATCTGCTGATCGATGAAATCCACGACCCCACCCGCATCGTGCCCCTGCGCATGGTGCCGCTGGTGCTGTGGGGCACGGTGATGTCCCACCTGTTTGGCGCATCGGTCGGGCGCGAAGGCACCGCCGTGCAAATGGGCGGGGCGCTGGCCGATCAGGTCACCCATTTGCTGCGACTGGGCAATGCCGACCGGCGCATCCTGCTGATGTGCGGGATTGCCGCCGGGTTTGCCTCGGTATTCGGTACTCCGCTGGCCGGGGCGGTGTTTGCGCTGGAGGTGCTGGCCATTGGTCGCATGCGCTATGACGCGCTGTTTCCCAGTCTGCTGGCGGCCATCGTGGCCGATCAGGTGGGTCTGGCCTGGGGCGTGCAACACACCCATTACGCCATCAGCCAGTTTCCCGTGCTCAGTGCCTGGACCTTGCTGGCCACGCTGGTGGCCGGGGCGCTGTTTGGCCTGGTTGGCAAGCTGTTTGCCAACAGCACCCATGCCTTGTCGGCACTGATCAAGCGCCATGTGTCCTATGCGCCCTTACGGCCCTTGCTGGGCGGCGTGTTGCTGGTGGCCATTGTCTGGCCCAGCGGTGCCGAGCGTTTTATCGGGCTGGGTATTCCCACCATTGTTGATGCCTTCACCCAGCCGCTGCCTGCCTATGACTTTGCCGCCAAGCTGGGGCTGACCGTACTGTCACTGGCCAGCGGCTTCAAGGGCGGGGAAGTGACGCCGCTGTTTTTCATCGGCGCCACGCTGGGCAATGTCCTGTCGCCGCTATTGCACCTGCCGTTCTCCCTGCTGGCAGGACTGGGCTTTGTCGCGGTATTTGCCGGGGCGGCCAATACGCCATTGGCTTCTACCATCATGGCGATGGAGCTGTTTGGCAGTGAGGTGGGCATCTACGCCGCGCTGGCCTGCGTGGCCAGTTATTATTTTTCTGGCCATAGCGGTATTTACCGCTCACAGCGTATTGCCCATGGCAAGCACCGGCCTTTTCCGCGTGGCTTGCGCCTGAGCGAGCTGGCTGCCTGGCGGCGTCGCCAGGAGTGAATGAAGCTGCTGTAAATGCAGTTTTTTCTGACGGTCTTACTGTCCTGCAAGGCAGTAAATTTCATGGGTGAAATTAAATGTTCATCCATGGAATTATTTTGACCGCGGGATAGGTGACTGGTTTGATGGAGCCAATACTCTAGTCAAGGAGTTTGGCCCCATGCAGTGCTATCAGAATTTCATCAACAACCGCTTTGTCCTGCCCGAGAGCGATGTCAGTTTCATCGTGGCGGACCCTGCCACCGGCCAGCCTTGTGCGCAGGTGTCCGCTGCCACCACTGCCGAGGCGCTGTCGGCAGTCGAGGCGGCAACGGCAGCACAAAAAGGCTGGGCAGCCTTGCCTGCCTGTGAGCGGGCACAGTATTTGCACAAACTGGCTGAGGCACTGCAGCTGCGTTCACCGCAGATTGGTGCCGCACTGGCTGACGAGTCTGGCAAAAGCCTGAGCGATGCCATGGCCGAAGCTGGCTATGCGGCTGAAATCACCCGCTTTCACGCCGAATGGGCCAGACGTATCGAAGGGGAGGTCATCCCCAGCGATAACCCGCAGGAAAACCTGCTGCTGATGCGCGAGGCCATCGGCGTGGTGGTCTGCCTCATTCCGTTCAACTTCCCTGTCTACACCTTGCTGCGCAAGATTGCGCCAGCACTGATCACCGGCAATACCGTGGTGGTGCGGCCCAGCAACAACACCCCGTGCTCGGCCTTTGAAATTGCCCAGGCGGTGCTGGATGCCGGCCTGCCTGCCGGGGTGGTGAATATCCTGACCATGAGTCATGTGGTGGCCGAAGCCGTGTGCACGCATCCGCGCGTGGGCATGATCACCCTCACCGGCAGTGTAGGGGCCGGCCGCAAGGTGCTGGAGTATTCCCAGGTGAATATTGCCAGGTCATCGCTGGAATTGGGTGGCAAGACCCCGGCCATCATCGAGCCGGATGCCAGGCTGGTGCAGGCTGCCAATGACATCGTGGCATCCGCCCTCAGCCACTGCGGCCAGCTGTGTACCTCGGTGGAGCGGGTGTATGTGCAGGAAAGCGTATACGACGATTTTGTGCGCTTGCTCAAGGAGCGCTTTGCGGCACGCCAGTACGGCAATCGGGCCCGGCATCCCAACTACATGGGTCCGCTGGTGAATGCGACCACCCGGCTCAATATCCACCAGATGGTAGAGCGTGCTGTCGATGATGGCGCGGTGCTGGAAACCGGCGGTTTCATTCCGCAAGGCCCTGGTTATTTTTACCCGCCTACCTTGCTCACCGGCTGCCGTCAGGACATGGAAATCGTACAGGAAGAAATATTCGGTCCTGTGCTGTGTGTCCTGAAATACAGCACGGCAGAAGAGGCCTTGCAACTGGCCAACGACCACCAGTTTGGCCTGGCCTCGGTGCTGTTCACCGAAAACTACCGCACCGCCATGCGTTTTGCCAACCACATCGAAGCGGGCGAGCTGTATGTCAACCGCACCCCGGCCGACCCCTACCAGGGCTATCACGCCGGCTGGAAACGTTCCGGCCTGGGCGGAGATGACGGCAAGCACGGCATGCTGGAGTTCACCCAGACGCGGCTGGTTGTCCTGAAATACTGAGCTTCCGCCCGGTCATTCATCCGGAATCACAACAAGTCTGCACACGACAGGATGGCCAACGCATAAGGCCAGCCACAAGTCCTGCGGTGCAGCAGGAGACACCATCAAGATGAATCATGCTGAGTCTTTGACAGCAGCGTCGCCGCTGCATGTCCGCAATCGTTTGCGCTTTTTCCAGTTTGGCCTGCTGCTGCTGGCCGCCGGTGCCATCTATCCGCTGCTGTATCTGCGGCAGAATTTTGAAACCACCATCCTGCAAAGCTTCCACATCAGCAGCAGCGATCTGGGCGTGTTTTATTCCATGCTCGGCGTGGTGTATGCCGTCAGCTACTTGCCCAGCGGCTGGCTGGCAGACCGCTTCCCGCCACGCTTGCTGATTTCCTTTTCCTTGTCTGTTGTGGGTGGTCTGGGGCTGTGGTTTGCCACCTTTCCGGCGTATCAGGCTTTGGAAATCATCTTTGTCGGCTGGGGACTGGCCGCCGGGCTGACCTTCTGGGCGGCACTGCTCAAGGGGGTGAAGATGCTGGCCGCAGCCAATGAGCAAGGGCGTTTCTTTGGCATTCTGGATGGCGGCCGCGGCCTGGTCGAGGCGGTGCTGGCCTCCATTGCGCTGGCCATCTTTGCCTTTCATGTCCAGCAGGGCGACGAGGCAAAGCTGGCATTGCGGCAGGTGATTTATCTGTATTCCTTTACCTGCCTGGCCATTGCCGTGCTGATTCTGCTGTTTCTGGACAAGGGCGTGGCGGAGCGCGACAGCGGGGCGGCGCGCCAGAGCAATGTGCTGGCTGATTTGCGGCTGTTGCTGGGCATTCCGCAAGTCTGGCTGCTGGCTGTCATCATTTTCTGTGGTTATCAGCTGTTCTGGGCCACCTATTCCTTTTCGGCCTACTTGCAGCAGGGCTATGGCATGAGCGCGGTGGCGGCCGGTTTCATTACCGTCACCAAATTGTGGATGCGTCCCATCGGTGGGATTGGCGGCGGTTTTCTGGGCGACCGCTTTTCCAAGGAGGGCGTACTGGGGCTGTGCATGCTGTTTGCCTCGCTCAGCCTGTGTGGCCTGATCTTTTTCCCTGGCAGTGGCGGAATGTATTTCCTGCTGGCGCTGGTGCTGCTTATCGGCGTGCTCACCTATGCCATCCGCGGCTTGTATTGGTCCTTGCTGGATGCCTGCCGGGTGCCGCTATCCGTAACCGGACTGGCCATTGGCCTGATTTCGGTCATCGGCTATTTGCCGGACATTTTCCTGCCCATGATCGATACCGCGTTTACCGCGCATTACCCCGGTATCGATGGCACCCGCTTCTATTTCGCTTATATCGCCTGCTGCGGCCTGCTGGGCACGGTTGCGGTGTTTTATTTCAAACAACTGAATAAACAAGGGGAGTCTGTGTGATGAAAATCATCTCCATGGAAACACATGTAGTGGCAGTTCCTCCACCACATGTTGGCGGTATGTACTGGATTTTTGTCACCCTGAAAACCGACTGCGGTATCGAGGGCGTGGGCGAAGTGTATGCCGCCACCTTCCACCCCGCGGTGATGGTGCCTGCCATCAACGACGTCTTCGAGCGCTATCTGTTCAATCATGACCCGCATCAGGTGGAACGCTTCTTCCGCGAGTGTTATTCCAGCGGTTTTACCCAGCGCCCGGACCTGACCATGATGGGCATCACCAGCGGCCTGGAAATGGCCTGCTGGGACATCATCGGCAAGGCGGCCAATCAGCCGGTTTACCAGCTGATTGGTGGCAAGGTGCATGAGCGCCTGCGCTCCTACACTTATCTTTATCCCGAGAATGCCCACGGCCAGTACGATTATGACGACCCCGACCTGGCGGCAGAATGTGCCGCACAGTACATGCAGCAAGGCTTTACCGCACTGAAGTTTGACCCGGCCGGGCCTTATACCGTGTATTCCGGCCACCACCTGTCACTGGAGGTGATGGACCAGTGCGAATTGTTCTGCCGCAGAATTCGCGAGGCCGTAGGCAGCAAGTGCGATCTCTTGTTCGGCACCCATGGCCAGATGACGCCGGCCTCGGCCATCCGCCTGGCGAAACGGCTGGAAAAATATGACCCGCTATGGTTCGAGGAGCCGGTGCCGCCCGGTCAGGCCGATGCCATGGCGCAAGTGGCCAGCAAGACCAGCATCCCGATTGCCACTGGCGAGCGCCTGACCACCAAGTATGAATTCCATGAGCTTTTGCAAAAGGGCGCGGCTTCCATCTTGCAGATGAATCTGGGACGGGTGGGCGGCATTCTGGAAGCCAAGAAAATTGCCGGCATGGCCGAAGCTCATTACGCCCAGATTGCCCCGCATCTTTACAACGGGCCGGTGGGTGCTGCGGCCAGCATTCAACTGGCCACCGCCACGCCTAATTTCCTGATCCAGGAAAGCATCATGACCTGGGATGGTTTCCATTCCCAGGTGCTCAAACAGCCTATCCGCTGGGAAGACGGTTTCATCATTCCGCCGACCGAGCCTGGCCTTGGCGTGGAACTGAACATGGACGTCGTCAAGGCGCACTCGCCCTATGTGGGCGAGCGTTTGCACTTGCTGATGGACCCAAAGCCGTTTGATGTGCTGACGCAGTCATCCGACGCCTGGAAAAACCGCTGGAACACGGATAAAAGCCTATGAGCCAACAATTCGACTTCATCATCGTGGGGGCGGGCTCTGCCGGATGCATCCTGGCCAGCCGCCTGAGCGAGTCCGGCCAGCATCGCGTGTTGTTGCTGGAAGCCGGCGGCAAGGATGATTCCTTCTGGTTCCGTCTGCCGGTGGGCTACGTCAAGAACTACTACAACCCGCAAACCAACTGGATGTATTACACCGAGCCGGAGGCAAACCTTGCCGGGCGCAAGCTGTATGCACCGCGCGGCAAGGTGCTGGGTGGTTCCGGTGCCATCAATGCCATGATTTATGTGCGCGGGCAGCCGGCAGATTTCGACGACTGGGAAGCCGCAGGCAATCCGGGCTGGGGCTATCGCGATGTGCTGCCTTACTTCAGGAAGCTGGAAAACCACCCGGCTGGAGAAACCCAGTGGCGCAGCAACAAGGGGCTGATCGGCATCACGCCAATGCGGGAGCAGGCGCACCCCATCTGCCAGAACTATCTGGAAGCCTGCCAGCAGCTGGGTTTGCCGCTGAATGACGATTTCAATGCCGCCCGCTTTGAAGGGGCAGGCATTTACGAGGCGAATATCCGGCATGGCGAGCGTTGCTCCAGCGCGGTGGCCTATCTGCACCCGGCCTTGAGCCGGCCTAATCTCACGGTCGAGACCCACTGTCAGGCCGAAGCCATCCTGTTTGACGCTGCCGGGCGTGCCAATGGGGTTGCGGTCAGGCAAAACGGCGTGACACGCCAGTTTTTGGCCAGCAAGGAAGTGATTGTCGCGGCCGGTGCGGTGGACTCACCCAAGCTGCTGCAATTGTCCGGCATTGGCGATGCCGCCTTGCTGCAAGAACTGGGCATTCCACTGCGCCGGCACCTGCCGGCCGTGGGGCAGAATCTGCAAGATCATCTGTGCGTGTCCTTTTACTACCGCGCCAATTGCAAGACGCTGAATGATGAACTGGGCAGCCTGTGGGGGCAGGGGATGGCAGCGCTGCGCTATGGCCTTACCCGCAAGGGGCCATTGGCGCTGAGTGTGAATCAGGCCGGGGGCTTTTTCCGTGGCAGTGAAGAGGAGGAGCGGCCGAATCTGCAACTGTATTTCAATCCGCTGTCCTACAGCATTCCCAAGGATGCCAGGGCGGCACTCAAGCCGGAACCTTACTCGGGCTTTCTGGTGTGCTTCAACCCCTGCCGCCCCAGCAGCCGGGGTTCGGTTGCCATCAGCAGTGCCGACCCGGCGCGGCCTGCCAGCATCCGCCCCAATTACCTGTCTACCGACAAGGACCGGCGCGAAGCAGTGCAGGGCAGCCGATTCATCCGTCGCCTGATGCAGGCCGAGGCCTTGCGCCGCATTACGGTAGAGGAGGTTTCTCCGGCAGGCAGGGTGGACGACGATGACAGCATGCTGCGTTTCTTCCGCGAGGAGTCCGGTTCCATCTATCATCTGTGCGGCAGCTGTGCGATGGGGCCGGATCCGGCCAGTGCTGTTGTCTCTCACCGGCTGCAAGTGCATGGAGTTGCCGGGCTGCGGGTGGTAGATGCCTCCATCTTCCCCAACATCACCTCCGGCAATACCAATGCACCGGTGATGATGGTGGCGGAAAAGGCGGCCGAGATGATTTTGCAGGACTGGCACTGAGCCGCTCAGCATCAGCATTGTTATCAACCAGGCCCTGCGCTGGCCATCTGTGCCGACAGCGCAGGGCTTTGTCACAGGAACGCATCTTGCCCGCGCGACCAACCGCCCCCGCTGTCGATGGCTCCATTGCCATTTTGCAGTTGCTGGTGAATGCCTCCTATCCGCTGACCCAGGCCGAGATCAGTGCGCAAACCGGTATTCCTGCCGCCAGCTGTTACCGTATTCTGGGCAGCCTGTTACAGGCCCAGCTGGTGGTGATGGACCCGGGGCGCAAGAAGTCCTACGCCATCGGCTCCAGGATTTTCCAGATGGCCTCCTCCATTTATGGCCGGCAAAGCATCATTCCCTATTTCCACCCGATTGCCGAAATCCTCAAGAACGAAGTACACAAAACGGTGCTGCTGAGCATTCCGGTGGGTAATACCGTGGTAGTGGTGGCCAAGCTGGAGTCCGCACTCGGTCATCGTTTTCATGCTTACATCGGCCAGACCTTGCCCTTGCACCGTGCCGCTGCTGGCAAGGCCATTCTCAGCCTGCGCAGCAAGGATTATCTGCAAGCGTATCTGGATGGCGAATACCTGCTTGCACCACCGGAGCTGCGCACCCAGCTGGAACGTGCCCAGCGCCTGGGTTATGCCGTGACGCATGATGAAATCGAAAGTGGCGTCAGCTGCCTGGCTGCTCCAGTGGTCAACCTGAGCCATGAGCCGATTGCCGCCATCAGCATTTGCGTTGCCAGCAATGAGCTGAGCGAACAGGCAAGCCGCAGTTATTCCAGCCCCCTGATTCAGGCGGCGCGCCAGCTGGCCGCGCGCATAGGCTGAGCCACCGGCTGGCCTGATTTTGCATTTCGCCTTGCCTTGGGGTTCCCGGCGGGTGCAGCCTGGCATCCCGGATGCTATGCTCACCCGACCTGCTGATGATGTGCAGTGTGCTGTCGGAAAAACGGCACAACAGCCAGGAGCCGCGTGATTGCTTGCCGCAGTGCGGCACATGGCAGACCGCCCACTTTAACTGTGGGCGGTTTTCTGTTTGCAGCAGCATGCGTGCGGAATGCTGAACAAAGCGGCGTAGCTGTCGATTGATGGCAAGTCAGGGCTGGGTTTGTCATGGATAATGACATTGTTTTGAAAAAGGCGTGGCAAGGGGTGGCATGGCAATGGAAGGCGTAATGGTGGTGGAGCGTAGCTGGCGCAGCATGCTGCGGGCGGTAGCCAGCCTGTTGCTGGCCTATGCCTTGCTGGTGGTGGGCAATGCGCTGGGCAATACCGAAACCTCGCTCAGCCTGCTGGCCAATGGCGTGCCGGTGGCTGTGGCGGGCATGGTGCAGTCGGCCTACTATGCCGGTTTTTTCATTGGAGGTTTCTTTTGCAGCGGCATGATCCGCCAGTATGGCCATCACCGCGCCTTTGCCGCGCTTACCGCCATGATCTGCGTGCTGACCCTGTGTCAGGCCCTGTTTACTTCCCCCTGGTTATGGCTGCTGGCGCGGCTGGGGAATGGCCTGGCCATGGTGGGTATCTACATGGTGGTGGAAAGCTGGCTGAACGGCTGTGTGAGCAACAGCCAGCGTGGCCAGCTGTTTTCCCTGTACCTGATCATCAGCTATCTGGGTGCCAGTGCCGGGCAGTGGCTGCTCAAGCTGCCGTTCAGCCAGCCTGGCTGGGCCTTCATCATTGTGGCCATGCTGTTTGCGCTGGCCATCATTCCGGTCACGCTTACCGGGCAACGGCCACAGGCCTTGTCGGCACCGGCTGCTGGCAATGTGCTGGCACGGGCGCTGCGTACCTTGCGTCTGCTGGGGCGGCGTGCACCGCTCAGCCTGGTGGGTGCGGTGTTGGCTGGCTGTTTCAACAGTGCTTTTTACACCATGATGCCCGCCATGCTCAGCCAGCTGGGCAGGTCGGCGGCTGATATCGCCGGTTTCATGGGCATGGCCTTGCTGGCCGCACCACTGTTGCAATGGCCGATGGGCAAATGGGCGGATAGCAGCGACCGTGCCCAGTTGCTGGCCTACTCGGCACTGGTGGTGGCGGTGCTGTCGCTGGTGTTGATCCTGCTGACGGGGTCGGGCTGGATGCTGCCACTGGTGATGGTTTACGTGGCGATTGCCTTTACCTTCTACGGCACGCTCAGCGGCATTGCCAACGATGCCATGCCGCCACGCCACCGGGTGGAAATCAGCGCATCCTTGCTGATGGTGTATGCACTGGGTGGCACGCTGGGGCCCTTGCTGTGTTCGGCGGTGATGGCATCCGTCGGGCCTGCCGGTTATTTCGTGGTGTCGCTGGGTCTGGCGGCCTTGCTGGGCGTGTATGCGCAGTGGACGGTAAAGCGCTGGCCATTGCCCAGCCTGCTGCCGCCGCGCTGAGCGACGTTTTGTCACCCGGCTGATTCATCATGCGGTTTTTCCTCTGGCGAAAGCATCATTCCATGACGGTGAAAATCTTCCGCGGCAGTGCCGTGCTGGCGCTGCTTGGCTTGCTGGTGTCGTGGGCGGTGCATGCCGCCAGTGCCGATGCCTTGTGGAATATCGTGCATCAGCAATGCGTGCCGCATTGGCAGCAGACGCAGGACCCGGCCCCGTGTGCTGCGCTGGACATGTCACAGGGTGAGCCGCAAGGGCATGCCATCCTCAAGGACATCCACGGCGTTTTGCAATATCTGCTGATTCCCACCGCGCGGGTCAGCGGTATCGAAAGCCCGTTGTTGTTGCAAACTGACGCGCCGGACTACTGGGCCGCCGCCTGGCAGGCAAGGCAGTGGATGGCGCGGCTGCATGGCAGTGTGCTGCCGCGCGAGGCGGTGGCGCTGACAGTGAACTCGCAATGGGGCCGCAGCCAGAACCAGCTGCACATTCATGTTTCCTGCGTCCGGCCAGAGCTACCCGCGCGTTTGCAGCAGGCAGGCATCGGGCTGCAGTGGCAGCCGCTGGCGGACGGTATCAACGGCCATGCCTATCTGGTGCGTGCCGTACCGGGTGAAACACTGGATGGCGTGCAGCCATTCCGTTTGCTGGCCGATGAGGTGGCCGGTGCCAGCGGGCAGATGGGCAGCTACACGCTGGCGGTGATTGCTACCCGCCTAGCCGACGGGCCGGGTTTCTGGCTACTGGCCAGCAAGGCGGATGTGCTGGCCGGCAACTTTGCTTCCTCCGAGGGCGATGTGCAGGACCATGACTGCCAGGTACTGTTGCCTCAGCCCGCCAGGCCATGATGGCGGGGGCCGGACAGCGCCCAGGCGCAGATGCCGGTGAGGCTGCACGCGGCCCCGGTCAGCACCACGCCCATCCAGCCCCAGTGGCCATAGGCCCAGGCTGAGGCCAGCGAACCGGCAGCCCCGCCGATGAAATAGCTGGTCATGTAGGCTGAGGTCAGCCGGTTACGCGCTTCCGGCCTTATGCGGTAAATCGCCCCCTGATTGCTGACATGGCAGCCTGCCACCCCCAGGTCCAGCAGCAGGATGCCCAGCAGCAGGGCGGTAATCGAGTGCGGTGCCAGCGCCAGCGGCAACCAGGCCAGCAACATCAGGCCCAGGCTGAGCCGGGAAGCCATCGCGCCACGGCCCTGGTCACTCAGCCGTCCCACGATATTGGCCGACAAGGCTCCGGCGGCCCCGGCCAGGCCGAACAGGCCGATGGTGCTGTTGGAAAAGCCGAATGGCGGCGCAGACAGCAAGAAGGCGACCGAAGTCCACATCACGCTGAAGGTGGCAAATGACATGGCACCCAGCAGGCCGCGCAGGCGCAGGCTGGGTTCTTCCGCAAACAGGCGCAGTACCGACAGCAGCAGCTGTCCATAGCGCAAGCCCGGTGTGGCAGGCGTGTGCGGCAGCTGACGGGACAGTACCAGCGTCATCATCAGCATGCCGCCGGTGCCGCACCAGTACACGGTGTGCCAGCCGCCCAGGTCGGCCAGGCTGCCTGCCACGGTGCGGGCCAGCAAAATGCCGCTCAGCAGGCCACTCATGATGGTACCCACCACCCGGCCACGCTCGGCTTCGCTGGCCAGGCTGGCACCCAACGGCAGCAGGATTTGCGCCACCACCGAACACACACCGGCCATGGCGGTGCCCAGCAACAGCTGGCTGATGCTGCCTGCTGTGGCGCTGATCAACAGGCCGCAACTGGCCAGCAGCATCATGCTGATGATCAGCCGTCGCCGTTCCAGCATGTCGCCCAGCGGCACAATCAGCAGCAAGCCCAGCGCATAGCCCAGCTGCGCCGTGGTGATGATGCTGCCGGCACTGGCAGCGCGGATGCCCAGTTCGCGGCTGATTTCCGGCAGCAAGGGCTGGGCGTAATAATTACCGGCCACGGCCAGGCCGGTGGCTACCGTCATCAGCCACATCAGCAGCGGGCTGAGCCCGCCATGTTCATGGCCGGGGTGGGGGAGGGTGTGGGTGGTGTGCATGTGTGTGCTTTCGGTGTGGCTGCGCAGGGGGTGGTCAGAGCCGCTAACAAAACCCCTGCTGCTGCGTTGCGACTCCTTGCCGTACCCTTGTACTGTCGGCGTCGGCAGGCCTTGCCCCAGGGACGCTACGCTGTTTTGTCAGCGGCATTTAATGCATGCCGGGGCAGTATCTACTGGCCTAAAGAATGACTCCAATGTATTGTTTTCATGTTTTTCATCGTGAAACGAGATGGATTGAATGAACTTGCGCCAGATTGATTACGTGCTGGCGGTGGCCGAAGAAGAAAACTTCACCCGTGCCGCCGAGCGCTGTCATACCGTGCAATCGGCGCTGAGCCACCAGATTGCCCGGCTGGAACAGGAGTTCGGTGCCCGGCTGTTCGAACGGACCTCGCGCCAGGTCACGCTCACCCCTGCCGGGCAGACTTTCGTCAAGCATGCGCGTCAGGTGCGGGAAGCGGCGCAAAGGCTGGAAGACGAAATGGCGGCCGCTACCGGAGAAATCCGCGGCAGCCTGCGCATTGGCTGCATTTCCACGCTTGGCCGGCTGGATTTGCCTGCCTTGCTGGCCGAATACCACCGCCGCCATCCGCAGGTGGATGTGCAACTGGCCATGCGCATGAGCGATGTGATGATGGAAGAACTGCGCGTGCAGCAGATAGACGTGGCCTTTCTCGGCGTGTGGCCGGGGGAGCCGGTGCTGGGGCTGGATGCCCGTTTGCTGTGGGAGGAGCCCTTGCTGGCCTTGCTGCGTCCGGACCACCCGCTGGCCGCCCTGCCGCAGCTGGATTTGCAGCAGCTGGCCGGCTGCACCCTGGTGGACTGGCCGGCAGGCAGCGGCCCGCGGCAACAAACCGATATGGCCTTTGCTGCGCAGGGTATTCGCAGACGGGTGGCGTTCGAGGTGAACCATGCCGACATGCTGATCAGCCTGGTGCAATCACTGGGTGCCGTGGCCATGGTGCCCGCGCTGGGGGCTGGCGAGCATGCCGCTCTGGTGGCACTGCCGGTGTGCGACGGCCCGCGGCGCCGGGTGTATCTGGCCAGTCACGACAGCCCCACCCCTGCGGCGGCAGCCTTCCTGAATCTGCTGGCCCACTATCTGCCGCCAGACCCGGACGGAACAAGCGCATGAAAAATGCAGCCCGCAGACGGAGGCCAGCATGAGCGGGAGCGTTTTCGCCTTGCTGATGCTGGCCGCCTGCCTGCATGCCAGCTGGAATATCCTGATCAAGGCCGCGGGCTCGGCCTGGTTCGGCACCGTGCCGGTGGCGGGCTTTGCCAGCCTGCTGGCCCTGTGCGCCCTGCCATTCCTGCCGGCACCCGCCGTGGCCAGCTGGCCGTGCATTGCCGCTTCGGTCTTGCTGCAGTTGCTATACCTGTGGCTGATTGCCCGCAGTTACGGTCAGGCTGATCTGGGGCTGGTGTACCCGGTGATGCGCGGTACTGCGCCCTTGCTGGTGGCGCTGTGCAATGTTGCGCTGCTGGGTGAAAGGCTCAGCGGCATGGCCGTGGCCGGTATCTGCGTACTGTGCGCCGGTTTGCTGGGCATGGCCTGTTCGGTGCCGCGTGGGCGGCGTAATGAGGTGGGGCTGGCCTTGCTCAATGCCCTGGTGATTGCCGGCTACACCCTGGTCGATGGTGTGGGCGTGCGGCTGTCCGCGACACCAGCCAGTTATACCTTGTGGATTTTCCTGCTGTGCGGCTTGCCCTTGCCGCTGTGGGCTGCGCTGCGGCAACCGTCAGCACTGGCCGCGGCCTTGCGGCGCGACTGGTGGCGTGGCCTGCTGGGCGGGCTGGGCACCATCAGCTCCTATGGCCTGGCCTTGTGGGCCATGACCCAGGCACCGCTTGCCGTGGTGGCGGCACTGCGGGAAACCTCCATCCTGTTCGGCTTGTTGCTGGCGCGGCTGGTGTTGGGCGAACACACCGGGCGACTGCGCCTGCTGGCCGCGCTGGTGATGTTGTCGGGCGTTGTCCTGCTACGGCTGGCCTGAACGGCTGGCAGGCTTCTTGCGTTGGCCAGTTGATCTGTCTTGCAGGAATGCACCGTGTCCAAGCCACCACCTTCGCCCCCCCAGCAAGTCATCCAGCTGCGTCGTGACTACAACAGCTGGGTGGCGCGTGAATCGCTGGAAGACTACGCCCTGCGTTTTACCCCACGCCGTTTCCGCCAGTGGTCACTGTGGCGGGTGGCCAATACCGCACTGGGCGGAGCAGCGTCTTTTCTGGTGCTGGAAGCCGTGGGCGCCACCATGCTGGTGCAAGCCGGGTTTTTCAATGCCTTGCTGGCCATCCTGCTGACCGGACTGGTGATTCTGCTGGCCGGGCTGCCCATTTCCGTTTATGCCGCCCGCTACGGGGTGGATATGGATCTGCTTACCCGTGGCGCGGGTTTCGGTTATATCGGCTCTACCGTCACTTCGCTGATTTACGCTTCCTTCACCTTCATTTTCTTTGCGCTGGAAGCGGCCATCATGGCTTATGCACTGGAGCTGGGTTTCGGCATTCCGCCGGTGGCCGGTTACCTGCTGTGTGCCTTGCTGGTGCTGCCGCTGGTCACCCACGGCGTCACTGCCATCAGCCGCCTGCAAAGCTGGACCCAACCCCTGTGGTTGCTGCTACTGGTGCTGCCCTATGCCTGTTTGCTGTGGCAGGAACCCGAAGCCCTGCAAGGCCTGTGGCATTACCCTGGTGCGCAGGGCACAGGCATGCAGTTTGATTTGCGCCGTTTTGGTGCGGCCTTTGCCGTGGGCATTGCGCTGATCACCCAGATGGGCGAGCAGGCCGACTACCTGCGCTTCATGCCGCCGCGCACTGTCGGCAATGCCCGCAGCTGGTGGCTGGCCTGCCTGCTGGGCGGGCCGGGCTGGGTATTGCCGGGGGTGGCCAAGATGCTGGGCGGCGCACTGCTGGCCTGGCTGGCCCTGCGCAATGCGGTGCCGCTGGCCAAGGCGGTGGACCCTAACCAGATGTATCTGATTGCCTATTCCCACGTGTTCAGCGACGGGCATCTGGCGATTGCCGCCACCACGCTGTTTGTCATCGTGTCCCAGCTGAAAATCAACGTCACCAATGCCTATGCCGGCAGCCTGGCGTGGTCCAATTTCTTTTCCCGCCTCACTCACAGCCATCCGGGGCGGGTGGTGTGGGTGGTGTTCAACACCGTGATTGCCCTGTTGTTGATGGAGCTGCAAGTCTTCCAGGCACTGGGTCAGGTGCTGGCGCTGTACAGCAATATCGCCATTTCCTGGATCATGACCGTGGTGGCGGATTTGCTGATCAACAAGCCGCTGGGCCTGAGCCCGCGCGGCATCGAATTCCGCCGCGCCTATCTGTACGACATCAATCCGGTGGGGCTGGGGGCAATGACGCTGGCGTCCTTGCTGGCGGTGGCGGCCCATCTGGGTGCGCTGGGCGAGGTGGCACAGGCGCTATCCCCGCTGGTGGCCATGTGTGCGGCACTATTGCTCTCGCCGCTGTTTGCCTGGATGAGCGGTGGGCGTTACTACCTGGCGCGCCGCCCCTCGGCCAGTGCGCATGCCCATCACCGCTGTGTGCTGTGCCAGCGCGAGTACGAAGCCGAGGACATCGTGGTTTGCCCGGCCTATCAGGGGCATATCTGCTCGCTGTGCTGCACGCTGGACGTACGTTGCGGTGATTTGTGCAAGCCGCAGGCCACGCTGGCAGCGCAATGGCAAGGCTTGTTGCAACGCCTGCTGCCACGGGGCTTGCAGCCATATCTGCAACGCGGGCTGGGGCATTACCTGTTGCTGATGGCCGGTATCAGCACCTTCTGGCTGCTGTTGCTGGGCCTCTTGTACTTCATCGCCGTGCAGGAAGGCGCGGTAGCCGGGCTGGGCGGCTTGTTGTTCCGCCTGTTTGCCGTCTTGCTGCTGGCCAGTAGCGTGCTGGCCTGGTGGATGGTGCTGACCCATAACAGCCGACAGGTGGCGCAGGAGGAATCGCGCCGCCAGACCGGCCTGCTGCAACGCGAGATCGACCTGCATCGCCAGACCGACCAGCTATTGCAACAAGCGCGTGAGGCGGCAGAGCAAGCCAATCAGGCCAAGAGCCGCTACGTCACCACCATCAGCCACGAGTTGCGCACCCCGCTCAACAGCATTCTGGGCTATGCGCAAATCCTGCATGCCGATGCCAGCCTGCCCGCAGCGGCGCGCCAGTCGGTGGAGGTGGTACGCAGGAGTGGCGACCACCTGCTGTCGGTGATTGAAGGCACCATGGATATCGCCCGTATTGAAAGCGGCAAGCTGACGCTGGACATGCGCCCGCTGGACTTTACCGCCTTCATGCGCCAGCTGGTGGCCATGTTCAGCCTGCAGGCGCAGCAAAAGGGGCTGGATTTCAGCTTTGTCCCGCAAGGCGAACTGCCAACGGTGGTGCGGGCGGATGAAAAGCGGCTGCGGCAAATCCTGATCAACCTGCTGGGCAATGCCGTCAAGTTCACCGAGCGCGGCGAGGTCAGCCTGGGGCTGCGCTACCAGCGCGAAATGGCCACCTTTACCATTCGCGACACCGGCCCGGGCATTGCCGAGGCCGATCAGGCACGGCTGTTCGAGCCTTTCGAGCGCGGCCGCCAGTCGCAGCAGGGCGGCAGCGGGCTGGGTCTGACCATCAGCAAGATGCTGACCGACCTGATGGGCGGGGAAATCCGCCTGGACAGCACGCCGGGGCAGGGCGCGCTGTTTACCGTGCGGCTGTTCCTGCCGGCCCTGCACGGCCAGCAAGCCGAACAGGCCCTGCCACGGCAGCAGCGTACCGGCTATCTGGGGCCGCGCCGCCGTGTGTTGCTGGTGGATAACGAGGCGGTGGACCGCGCCATGCTGCGCCACATGCTGCAAGCGCTGGGCTTTGAGCTGGCTGAGGCCAGCAACGGGGAGGACTGTCTGGCGCTGCTGCCCGCCTTCCGCCCGCATGCGGTGTTCATGGACCTGGCCATGCCCGGCATGGATGGCTGGCAAACCTTGCGCGCCATTCGTCAGGCGCAGGCAGGCATGGCAGATGCCGCCGCCCTGGCCATCATCTCGGCCAATGCCTTTGAAAAGGGGCAGGACAACGATGTCGGCATTCTGCCGGCAGATTTCTTCGTCAAGCCCATCCGCATCGACGACATTCTGGACTGGCTGGGAAGGTGCTTGCAGCTGGAATGGCAGACCGACAGCCAGCCCATGCCCGACACCGTGTTGCAAGGCCTGCATGCCAGCGCCGCCAGCCTTACC
Source organism: Aquitalea sp. ASV11 (assembly GCF_016429185.1). Taxonomy (NCBI): domain Bacteria; kingdom Pseudomonadati; phylum Pseudomonadota; class Betaproteobacteria; order Neisseriales; family Chromobacteriaceae; genus Aquitalea; species Aquitalea sp. ASV11. The sequence continues at coordinate 10,460 of NZ_JAELUD010000018.1, read as the reverse complement.
CTGCCGGATGCCGCCTTGCTGCACCCGCTGCGCGAGGCGCTGGAGCTGGGTTACCCCAAGGGGGTGAAAGCGGCATTGCAGACCTTGTCCGGACAGGCGGCCGAGCATGGCGAATTCCTGCGCCGTGCCCAGAGCCTGGTGGACGCCTTCCGCTTTGATGCACTGCGCAGCTTGTTGCAGTACCAGGAAGAAACAGATTGATGGAGCAAGATTGATGGAACAGGCGGCCAACCGCAGCGCGCTGGTGCTGATCGTGGATGACATGCCGGACAACCTGCAAATGCTGCACGATGCGCTGGATGCAGCAGGCCATACCGTGCTGGTGGCCACCCATGGCGAAGCCGCCTTGCAGCGGGCCAGGCTGAGCCTGCCGGATGTGATCCTGCTGGATGCGGTGATGCCGGGCATGGACGGCTTTGAAGTGGCGCGTCGCCTGAAGCAGGATTTTGTCACCCGCGCCATTCCCATCGTGTTCATGACCGGCCTTACCGACAGCGAACACGTGGTGGCGGCTTTTGCCGCCGGCGGGGCCGACTATGTCACCAAACCGCTGCGCCCGCCGGAAGTGCTGGCACGAATTGCCGCCCACACCGCCAATGCCCGCCAGATGCAGCAGGCCAGCAGCGCGCTGGATGCCTTTGGTCAGGCCACCCTGGCTCTGAACCCGGACAGTGGACGGCTGGTATGGCAAACCGCGCTGGCCCGGCAATTATTGCAACGCTATTTCGGTGTCGAGGATCAACAGGCACCCGAAGCACTATGGCGCTGGGCCAGACTTGCCCGGCAGGCCAGGCTGCAAGGAGAAGAATTGCCCGGTCAATGGCCGGGTGAGGCCGGGCAGAAGCTGCTGGCCAGCTTCCATCTGACTCCCGGCGAGCCGGAATGGCTGGTGGTGCTGCGCGAAGAAGGGCTGCAAGCCACGCTGGCTGCGCTGATTGCGGCCTTCCGGCTGACCCAGCGCGAGGCCGAGGTGCTGCACTGGCTGAGCCTGGGCAAGACCAACCGTGACATTGCCGACATCCTTGGCATGAGCCCGCGCACGGTCAACAAGCATCTGGAGCATGTGTTTGCCAAGCTGGGGGTGGAAACCCGCACCTCCGCCGCTGCCATGGCGCTGGGGCGCGGGCATGCTTAAGGTCCGCTAACCCCCCGCGGCAGGCTGCGCTACGCGGTTTGCTCAGCGTTTGTCAGCCGCACTTGGCCCGAAACTGTTAATCACAAGCCGTCATGTTCGGCAAATACCTCTTTTGCCGCAAACATGCCGTTGAGCGCGGCCGGAAAACCGGCATACACCGCCATCTGCAGGATGGTTTCGTGGATTTCCTGCTGGCTGAGGCCGACATTGAGCCCGGCGGCAATATGCACCTTCAGCTGCGGTGTGGCGTTGCCCAGTGCCGTCAGCGCGGCAATGGTGGCCAGCTCGCGCTGCTGCAGGCTGAGGCCGGGGCGGCAATACACCTCACCAAAGCCGAATTCGATGATGTAACGCCCCAGGTCCGGGCTGATGTCCTGCAAGCTGGCAATCACGCGTTCGCCCGCCTCTGCGTCAACTTCACGCAGGCGGTTCCAGCCTTGTTGGTAAAGAGGGTTGGTCATAGTCTGCTCCTGTGCTGTCCGGCTGAGCGTCCGCTTGCAAGGCGCTGGCAAGTCCGGTGTAGAAGGCCACCTTGTCGCGCATCACGCTGAGATTGTCTTGCAATGTCGCCAGCCGGTTTTCCAATGTCAGCACATGCTGTTGCAGCATCTGCTGACGCCGGACCACACTGTCCCGTTGCTGCCCGTCGCGGCGCAGCGTGGCATAGGCCAGCATGTCCTGTATCGACATGCCGGTGGCACGCAAGCGCAGCAGAAAGGCAATCCAGCGCTGGTCGTGCTCGCTGTAGCAGCGGTGGCCGCTGGCGCTGCGGCGTACCGGGTCTATCAGCCCGATGTCCTCGTAATAGCGCAAGGTATGGGCGGATAGCCCGCTGGCGCGTGCCATTTGCCGGATGGTCAGTGTAGTCATGGGGTTCAGCCTGAAGCTTCGAGTGCACTCTAAGTCAAGCCTGATGATAGCGTGTTTGCCGCCTGGCGGATTCGCGCATGCCATGTGGCTGTGCTAGATTGGCCCGCTTGTGCTGTCCGGCCGTATTTTGCCCAGGAGTGGTGCCGTGCTTTCTCCCCGCCAGTTGTTCAAGCGCCTGTCCGGCAGGCTGACCGCCCTGTTTGGCCGCGGCCTGGTGTTGTCCATGTCGTCCATCATGCTGGGCGGCGTATTGCTGATGTTGCTGGGTCTGTGGCTCACCAACTCTGCCGCCCCCACCACCCTGACCATTACCAGCGGACCGCCGGGCAGCGTGTTCCAGAAGACGGCGCTGCGCTATCAGCAAATCCTGGCGCGCGAGGGGGTGAAGGTGAAGATTCTGCCTTCCGACGGCTCGCTGGATAATCTGCATCGCTTGCTGGATGCACGTCAGACGGTGGATGTGGGTTTTGTACTGGGCGGGGAGGCAGCCAATGTCGACGCCAAGGGCCTGATGTCGCTGGGCAGCATTTCTTATCAGCCGCTGATGGTGTTCTATCGCGGGGCTACACGGCCGCTGTTGTCTGATTTCAAGGGGCAGCGGCTGGAAATCGGCGAGGCGGGCAGCGGCACGCACAATCTGGCGCTGGCCTTGCTCAAGCTCAATGGCATCACCCCCGGTGACGGCACGGTGTTGCTGGATACCGTGGCGGGCAATGCGGTGAAGGCCTTGCTGGACAATCAGGTGGATGCGCTGTTCGTGATGGGCGATTCCACCTCCACCGACCTGTTGCGCCAGCTGCTGCACACGCCGGACATTCATCTTTTCAATTTTGCTCAGGCGGACGCCTATGCACGCCGGGTCAGCTATCTGAACAAGCTCACCCTGCCGCGCGGCGGGCTGGATCTGGGCAAGGACATTCCCGAAGCCGATACCCAGCTGATTGGCTCCACCGTGGAACTGATTGCCCGTGAAGGCCTGCATCCGGCCTTGTCCGACCTGTTGCTGGAAGCCGCCCGCGAAGTGCATGGCAAACCCGGCCTGTTCAAGAAAGCGGGGGAGTTTCCGGTGCTGGCCGAGCATGAAATCCGCCTCAGCCCGGATGCCCAGCGCTATTACGCCTCTGGCAAGAGCCTGCTGTACCGTACCTTCCCCTTCTGGCTGGCCGGGCTGGTGGCCCGCGCCCTGGCGGTCATCCTGCCCCTGGTGCTATTGCTGATTCCCGCCCTCAAGGTGGCCCCGGCCATTTACCGCTGGCGCATCCAGTCCGGCATCAACCGCTGGTATCGGGTGTTGTTTGATATCGAGCGCGAGGCGGTGGCACAGCGTACCGTGCCGGGCAAGCAGGAGGAATTGCTGCGCCGCCTGGCCCATGTGGATGCCACCGTCAGCAAGATCGTGGTGCCGGCGGCCTTTGGTGATTTGCTGTACGAGCTGCGCGGCCATATCGACTTTGTCCGCAGCCGCTTGCAGGCCGATGCCGATGCGCAGCTCCATCAGGACCAGCAGGGCTGATTCAGTTGCTGTCTTTCACCGGCAGCAGGCGGAGGATCAGGCGGCTGATGCCCTGACGCAAGGCTGGCAGGTGCAGGGCCAGTCCACCCAGCAGTCCCACCAGACCGCCAGCCAGGGTGTCGTAGAAGCGCGCCTCGATCAGGGCAAAGGCCGACCCGTGGCCCAGATGAGCCGCCTCGGCCAGCAATATCGCCATCGGCGTGATGAACACTGCCGCCATGCCGTAGTGGCGCACCACCAGCGTTTCCACCACCACACTCAGCAGCATGACCAGTAGCGATACCGTCCAGGCGTTCAGCGGCAGGCTGAATACACCCCAGGTGAGCAACAGCCCCAGTGCCGTCCCCAGCAGCCGCTGCAACTGGCGGTTCCATACCGCACGCAGGCTGGCTCCTTGCAGCACGGCCAGGCAGCTCACCGGCACCCAGTAGGGCCGTTGCAGCTGCAGCCATTCGGCCAGCACCAGCGACAGGAAAATCGTCAGGCCGATGATCAGCGCATCCATCACCACGAAGTCGAAATCCGGCGCAGGCAAGGGCTGGACCGGTTTGGGCGTGCGCCAGCGCAGCACATGCAGGCTATAGCCGAAGGCCAGCACGCAGGCCAGCAGGCTGCCCATGGCCACCAGACCAACCCGCAGTGGTATCTCCAGCATGGGTACCGGGGTGTAGGCGGCAAGGGCAGCCAGCATCACGAAGAAATAACTGCCGGGCGGTGGCAGGCGGTAAAAGCGGCAGATCATCGTCACCAGAATGGTGATGACAGCCAGCACGGGCGCCGTGGCCAGTGGTAGGAGTTGGCTTAACAGGCCCAGGGTGAAACTGGCGATCAGACCGAAGCTGCAGGCCATGATGGTGACCATGCGATGGTGCATGGGCGTGGCGGGCAGGTAGAGAAAAGCCATGCCACCCAGGGATGACAGCAGGCCAAAGGCCAGGTGGCCGGTCCAGGCGGCAATCAATAGCGGCAGGCCGGTGGCCAGCGCGGCGGTCAGCGGCATCTGCCATGGCCGGTCGCTGGCTTGAAAACTGCGTAATTGCTGCCATTCGCGGGCAATCAGGGCGCGTATCCGCGGTACTGGTCTGGCTGGCTGCATGGTGATTTCCGTCAATAGCCAATAAAAAGTGCAGCCTGACGAAAAAGTCAGTGCATTGGCAAGCGCTCAGTGTCGCGCCGCTGCCGCCAGCCGCTCAGCACAAACAGCAGGGCAATGGCCCACAGCACGGCCACCATCCAGCTGCCGCCGGCATGCTGCATCACCAGGCCGGTGGCAGCCGGGCCCAGGCTGCTGGAGGCATTCCAGCTCAGTGAAATCAGCCCGGAAACACGCAGCAGGGCGGCACCGCTGAACAGTTCGCCGCTGGCCACCATGGATAAGGTATAGATGGCGCCGGCACATGCGCCCAGCACAAACAGATAAGCCTCCCACAGCAGCGGTAGCTGCATCATCCATGGCAGCAAGGGCAGCAGCAGGCAGACCAGCACCCCGCACAGCAGGTGTACCCGGCGACGGCCAAGGTGGTCGGCCAGCCAGCCGATGCCAAACTGCAAGGTGGCATCGCCAGCCAGCAGGATGGAGGCAGAGGCCAGCGCGCGGCTCTGGCTCATGCCGCTCTCCATGGCCACCAGCGGCAGAAAACTCAGCATGACGGTATCGAAAGAGGCAAAAAACGCCGTGCCCAGCAAAATGGCGGGCGCAGCTTGCACAATGCCCAGCCAGCCGGTGTCGCTGGCCTTGTCGTCGGTGGTGGACGCTGCGTGTTGCGGATGACTGCCGTCACGTGCTTCCGGCCGGGCCAGCATGATGCCCGGAATTCCCAGCAAAAACAGCGCGCCACACAGGAGAAATGCCTGATCAGGCCAGCGGGCCAGCAAGTCGGTCAGCATCGGTCCCAGCACCTGGCAGGCGGTAAAGCAGGTGGAATAGATGGCGACGATGCGGCCACGCGCATGGTCGCCAGCCAGGGTGTTGATCCAGCTTTCGCCCAGCACGAACAAGGGTGCCATGGCGGCACCAAACAAAAAGCGCGCCAGCATCCAGCCGGGAATCGACTGCAGGTATTGCAGCGGCATCACCGAGATTGAGGCCAGCAGCAGGCAGCCCAGCATCACATTGCGCCGCCCCAGCCGCAGCGCCAGTGCAGGTGCCGCCATGGTGGCCAGCACCCCGCCCAGCGCGCCGGCGGCCACGGTCCAGCCGATGACTTCCGGGCTGAAGCCGCGGGCAGTGAGGGTGAGGGCGGTCAGCGGCATGGTACTGCCCAGCCCCAGGCCCAGCAGGGCGACACTGAAGATGACGGCGGCAAAATCGCGCCAGGCGCTGCGTGGCAGCATGAACAGCTCCGTGGGAAAGGGAAGGACAGCCTAGCACAAGGGCATGGCGCTGCGCCAAGCCATCCTGGATACCCCTGCGCAGCCATCTACGTCATGTAACGTATTTTGCCGATGGCATGCTGCGGTTACCTTGATGACGCAGCGCAACATCCATCACACATCATCAGGGGAATCTCATGGCAAGCACTCGTCGCACTTTTCTGAAGTCCGCTCCGCTGGTTCTGGCCGCCGCCGGCCTGCTATCCATGCCGGCCTTTGCCGCCGACACCATCAAGGTAGGGGTGTTGCACTCCCTGTCCGGCACCATGGCCATTTCGGAAACCTCGCTCAAGGACATGGCGCTTTTTGCCATCGACCAGATCAATGCCAAGGGTGGCGTGCTGGGCAAAAAGCTGGAACCGGTAGTGGTGGACCCGGCCTCCAACTGGCCGCTGTTTGCCGAAAAGGCGCGTCAACTGCTGAGCAAGGACAAGGTGGCAGTGACCTTCGGCTGTTGGACCTCGGTATCGCGCAAATCGGTACTGCCGGTGTACGAGGAGCTGAACGGCCTGCTGTTCTACCCGGTGCAGTACGAGGGTGAGGAAATGTCGCCCAATGTGTTCTACACCGGGGCGGCACCCAACCAGCAGGCAATTCCGGCGGTGGAATACCTGATGAGCAAGGAGGGCGGCGGTGCCAAGCGCTTCTTCCTGCTGGGGACCGACTATGTCTACCCGCGCACCACCAACAAGATCCTGCGGGCCTTCCTGCACAGCAAGGGCGTGAAGGACGAAGACATCCAGGAGATGTACACCCCCTTCGGGCATAGCGATTACCAGACCATCGTCGGCAACATCAAGAAGTTTGCCGCCGGTGGCAAGACTGCGGTCATCTCCACCATCAATGGCGATTCCAACGTGCCCTTCTACAAGGAACTGGGCAATCAGGGCCTGAAAGCCACCGACGTGCCGGTGGTGGCTTTCTCGGTGGGTGAGGAAGAACTCAAGGGCATCGACACCAAGCCGCTGGTGGGCCATCTGGCGGCCTGGAACTACTTCATGAGCGTGAAGAACCCGGTGAACAGCAAGTGGATTGCCGACTACCGCGCCTGGGCCAAGAAGAAGGGCCTCGCGAATGCCGACAAGCTGGTGACCAACGACCCGATGGAAGCCACTTATGTGGGCATCAATATGTGGGCCGAGGCGGTGAAGAAAGCCGGCACCACCGATGTCGCCGCCGTCACCAAGGCCATGGCCGGCATCAAGTTTGCCGCCCCGTCCGGTTTCACTCTGGAAATGGACCCGAAAAACCATCACCTGCACAAGCCGGTGATGATTGGCGAAATCCAGCCCAACGGTCAGTTCTCGGTGGTGTGGAAAACCAAGACCCCGATCCGCGCGCAGCCGTGGAGCCCCTTCATTCCGGGGAATGACAAGAAGCCCGACACCCCGGTGAAGAGCAAGTAACAGCGGCTGACAACATCCCTGCTGTGCCTGTTTATCAGCCGGTCTGGTTGATTGTTTCAGGCACAGCACGGGACGACGCACGCCCTTGCCCGCTGCTGCCCTGTCCGGGTGGTGGCGGGCATATCCTGTAAGGAAAGCACCATGCAATTGTTCAAACCCCTGTTCCTGCTGCTGTCCCTGCTCTTGCTAATGTCATTGTGCAGTGGTCTGGTGGCCGCCAGCCCGCTGTCCGAGCTGGCACATGCCGACCCGGCCGACCGTGCCGGGCTGATCACCCAGTGGACGGTGCAGGCCGATGGCCCGCGTCGTCAGGCGGTTGCCGCGCTGGAAGAGGGCAGGCTGTTTACCAGCGCCGATGGCAACCATGTGTTGTTGCAAGGCGCTGACGGCAAGCTCAGCGATGTGGACAGCGGCCAGCCGGTAGCTGGCGATGCCAGCAGTCTGGATGCCTTGCCGGTCAACAACAGCGTGCGCAGCGCGCTGGAGGCGTTTCATGCGGCCGGTGATCTGGCCGACCCGGACCGCAGCAAGCGCCTGAGCGCCATCCAGGCCTTGCAGGACAGTGCCAACCCCGGCCTGCTGCCCTTGCTGCTGAGCCGGCAACAGCAGGAACAGGACAGCCAGGTCAGACAGGCCCTGCACATGGCCAGCGCCCGCTTGCAACTGGCCAGCCCGGATGCGGCACAGCGGCTGAATGCCATCCACACCCTGGCCGACAGTGCCGACCCGGCCACCCTCAGCCTGCTGGCCCCGCTGACGGTAGCCGCCAGCGAGCCGGAAGCCAGCGTGCGCGCCGCCGCCAGTCAGGCCATGGCTGACATCAAGTCCAGCCAGTGGCGTTACAACATGCTGGGCTATGCCTTCAGCGGCATCAGCCTGGGCTCGGTACTGCTGCTGGCCGCTCTGGGCCTGGCCATCACCTATGGCCTGTTGGGCGTCATCAATATGGCGCATGGCGAAATGCTGATGATCGGCGCCTACGCCAGTTATGTGGTGCAGAACCTGTTCCGCAGCTGGTGGCCGGGCGCTTTCGATGCCTATCTGCTGGCGGCGCTGCCGGTGGCCTTTGCCGTCACCTTTGTCATCGGCATGGCGCTGGAGCGGCTGATCATCCGCCATCTGTATGGCCGCCCGCTGGAAACCCTGCTGGCCACCTGGGGCATCAGCCTGATGCTGATTCAGGCGGTGCGCATGCTGTTTGGCGCGCAGAACGTGGAAGTGGCCAACCCGTCCTGGCTGTCCGGCGGCTGGGAAATCACCCCGGCGCTCACCCTGCCGTATAACCGGCTGGCCATCATCGCCTTTGTTGCGGGTGTGCTGGTGCTGACCTGGCTGCTGCTCAACAAGACGCGGCTGGGTCTGTTCGTGCGTGCCGTCACGCAAAACCGCCGCATGGCCGACAGCGTGGGCGTGCCCACCGGCAAGGTGGACATGCTGGCTTTCGGTCTGGGTTCCGGCATTGCCGGGCTGGGCGGGGTGGCATTGAGCCAGATCGGCAACGTCGGCCCGGAGCTGGGGCAGGGCTATATCGTGGACAGCTTCATGGTGGTGGTACTGGGCGGGGTGGGTCAGTTGGCCGGGACCGTCACCGGGGCCATGGGCCTGGGCATCGTCAATAAGATTCTGGAACCGTCGCTGGGGGCGGTGCTGGGCAAGATCCTCATCCTCGGCTTCATCATCCTGTTCATCCAGAAGCGTCCACAAGGCCTGTTCGCCCTCAAGGGCCGGGTACTGGACTAGGAGCACCATCATGCAAACCGCACTTTCCCTGCGGCTGGCCACCCGTGTCGGGCCGCAGCCGCTCAAGCTGGCCGGTGCTGCGGCACTGGCCGTGCTGCTGGCCATGCCGGCCCTGCATTTGTGGACCGACCCGTCCAGCAGCCTGCATGTGTCGGCCTACACCCTGACACTGGTGGGCAAGATCCTGTGCTATGCCATCGTGGCGCTGGCCATGGACCTGGTGTGGGGCTATACCGGCCTGCTCAGCCTGGGCCACGGCCTGTTCTTTGCCCTGGGCGGCTACGGCATGGGCATGTACCTGATGCGTGCCATCGGCCATGACGGCAATTACCAGAGTGACCTGCCCGACTTCATGGTGTTTCTCGACTGGAAAACCCTGCCCTGGTTCTGGCAGGGCAGCGAGCATCTGGCCTGGGCGCTGTGTCTGGCGGTGGGCGTGCCCGGGCTGCTGGCGCTGGTGTTTGGCTGGCTGGCTTTCCGTTCACGCATCAAGGGCGTGTACTTTTCCATCATGACCCAGGCGCTCACCTATGCCGCCATGTTGCTGTTTTTCCGCAATGAAACTGGCTTTGGCGGCAATAACGGCTTTACCGACTTCAAGCGCATCCTCGGCTATGGCATTGCCGCGCCCGGCACTCGCGCCACCCTGTTTTTGCTGACCGTGTTGTTGCTGGTGGCTGCGCTGGCTGCTGGCTTCTGGCTGGTCAACAGCAAGTTCGGCCGCATCCTCACCGCCATTCGCGATGCCGAGTCGCGGCTGATGTTCTGCGGCTACAACCCGCTGTATTACAAGCTGTTCATCTGGGTGGCCTCAGCCATGTTGTGCGGCCTGGCCGGGGCGCTGTACGTACCGCAGGTGGGCATCATCAATCCGGGGGAAATGTCGCCGGCCAACTCCATCGAAATTGCCATCTGGGTGGCAGTGGGCGGGCGTGGCAGCCTGATCGGCCCGGTGCTGGGCGCTGGTTTCATCAATGCAGCCAAAAGCTGGTTCACCGTGGCTTTTCCCGAATACTGGCTGTTCTTTTTGGGTGGGCTGTTCATTGCCACCACGCTGTTTTTGCCGCGGGGCCTGCTGGGCCTGCTGCGCCGCCACAAGGAGAACGCATGATGTCCGTCACTACTTCGCAAGCGGTACAGCGTGAAAGCTGGGATGGCGATACTCCGGCCAGCGGCCGCCTGTTGCAGCCGGGGGTGGATGTCACCCATGGCCAGATCCTGTATCTGGACGACATCAGCGTCAGCTTTGACGGTTTCCGTGCGCTCAACCGCCTGTCGCTGTCCATCGGCGTGGGCGAGCTGCGCTGCGTCATCGGCCCCAACGGTGCGGGCAAGACCACCATGATGGACGTGATTACCGGCAAGACCCGTGCCGACAGCGGCTCGGCCTTTTTCGGCCAGACCATCAATCTGGCCCAGCATT